>NZ_JBHFPQ010000024.1:0-85689 GCF_041949875.1 Arhodomonas sp. KWT2 | reverse complement strand
ACCGCCCGGCGTTCATGAGCGCGACGGTGGTGTCGAGCATCCGCGAGGAGAAGCCCCACTCGTTGTCGTACCATGCGCACGCCTTCAGCAGCGTCCCGCCCGTGACCTTCGTGAGCGTGGCGTCGAACACCGACGAGCGCGCGTCGTGGTTGAAGTCCACCGAGACCAGCGGCTCTTCGTTATACCCCAGCACCCCCGCGAGCTCGCCCTCGGCCGCCTCGCGCATCAGCGCGTTCACCGCCTCGACACTGCTCTCGCGCGAGAGCACGCAGGTCAGGTCCACCATCGAGACGTTGATCGTCGGCACCCGGATCGCATAGCCGTCCAGCCGCCCCGCCAGCGACGGGATCACCTGCCCGATCATCGCCGCCGCCCCCGTCTTGGTCGGGATCTGCGAGGACGTCGCGCTGCGCGCCCGCCGCGGGTCCTTGTGGTAGACGTCGGTGAGCACCTGGTCGTTGGTGTAGGCGTGCACCGTGGTCATCAGCCCGTGTTCGATGCCGATACGATCGTTCAACACCTTCACCACCGGCGCCAGGCAGTTGGTGGTGCACGAGGCGTTGGAGACAATCGCCTGGTCCTCGCGCAGGTCGCTGTGGTTGACCCCGTAGACCACCGTGGCGTCCACGTCGCTGCCCGCGGGCGCGGAGATCACCACCTTGCGGGCGCCGGCCGCCAGGTGCGCGGACGCCTTCTCGCCGCTCGCGAACAGCCCCGTGCACTCCAGCACCACGTCCACACCGAGCTCGCCCCAGGGCAGTTTCGCCGGGTCGCGCTCGCTGAGCATCTCGATGCGATCGCCGTTCACCTCCAGCGCCCCCTCGCTCACCGCCACCTCGCCGGGGAAGCGGCCGTGCGTGGTGTCGTGGCGCGTGAGATGGGCGTTGGTCTCCACGTCGCCAAGGTCGTTGACCGCCACCACGCGGAGCTCGTCGCTGCGCCCCGTCTCGTAGAGCGCACGCAGCACATTACGGCCGATACGCCCGTAACCATTGATGCCTACCTTGATCGTCATTGCTGCCTCTCGTCGCGATTGCCGTGCTACCCGGACTCCGTTCATCCGTCGGGGCACGCGTCAGCCGCCGTGCATGACCTGCTCGAAACACACAAGCAGCTCCCGCGTGAACTCCGGGTCGTTGACGTTGTACGGCGTCGAGACCAGGCGGCGCTGCGGCGCCGGACGGAAACGTTCCCGGACGGCGTCGAACAGCGCTTGGTCCGCCTCCGGGTCATGGAAGGGCTGGCCCGGGCGGTCGATTGCGCTGACACCACCCTCCGGCAGCACGAAGCGCACGGGCCCCTCCATGGGGTTGAGACGGTCCGCGATCCAGTACCCCATGCGCCGGTTTTCCTCGGCGGTGGTGCGCATGAGCGTGACCTGCGCGTTGTGCTCGTAGAACAGCCGGTCGTGGTAACGCTCCGGGACCGTCTCGCGGGGACCGAAATTCACCATGTCGAGTGCGCCCACGGACCCCACGAAGGGGATGCGCGTGCGGATGGCCGCGCCGAGACGATCCTCGCCCGCAGAGAGCTCACCGCCCATCAGCAGATCGCAGACCTCGGTGAGCGTGACGTCGAGCACCGCGCCAATCGCGCCGGTGTCGACGAGCTTTTCCAGAGACTCGCCACCAACGCCGGTGGCATGAAAGACCAGTGGCTCGTAATCGGCGGAAAGGGCGTCGACCAGCCGCCCGACGCATTCGGTGGTGACGCCGAACATGCTCAGCCCCACCGCCGGGCGCTGATCGCCGGCGGACGGTACGTCCCCCAGGACCGCTCCGGCGAGTGCATTCGCCGCGTTGGCGAGCACGCGCCGGGAGACACTGTTCAGTCCGGCAAGGTCCGTGACGGCGTTCATCATCATGATGTCCGCCGGTCCGACGTAGCGGCGCACGTTCCCGGACGCGACCGTGGAGACAATGATCTTGGGCACGCCGATGGGCAGGGCCCGCATCGCCGGCGCCGCGGCGGACGTACCCCCGGATCCCCCCAGCGCGATCACGCCGGCGACATCCCCCTGCTCCGGCAGGAAGCGCTCCAGCGCCGTGGCCATGGCGGATACCGCCCTGCCCCGGTCGTCCACCAGCACGGCTGCAGCCCCTTCGGGGTGGTACGCGGCCACCTCGGCGGCCGGGACATCCACCCAGCCGGCGTCGCTACGTGTACCGATGTCGACGACCCGTGTATCCATTCCCCAGGCGTGCAGGCATCCGGCGACGTACGACAGCTCTTCAGCCTTCGTATCGCACGTGCCGATCAGATAGGCAGTGGTCATGCTCTCCTCGCTCCCGGACCCCGGCACCGGCGGGCATCCGTGTCGTCGCTGTGCATCTTGTTATCGCGTCGATGCCCTGACGCTGCCGCAAAACGTGGCACCGCCGGAATGGTCCAGAAACGCAACCACCTGTCCGAAACGCACACGGGCGGGTCGGTGCCCGCGCCGCGCGCTCAGTCCCCCGGCGCAGCCGTGACGGCGGTCGAACGGGCGCGGAAATCCGAGGGCGACACCCCGGTCATCCGCTTGAAGGTTTTGGAGAACGCAAATGCACTGTGATAGCCCACCGAACGCGCGATCGCCTCGATGCTGAACTCGGTGGTGGCGAGCTGGTGGGCGGCGTGCTGCATGCGCAGGTGGGCGAGCTGCTGCATCGGACTTCGGCCGAACGCGGCCTGGCATATCCGCCGCAGGTGCTCGGCGCTGACGTGGGCGATCGCCGCCATGGACTCCACGGTCCAGCGCTGCTCAAGCCCGGCCTCGACACGCTCCAGGACCGCCACGATGCGCCGGTCGTTGCGCCACGGATCCGCGAACCGCGAGATGTAACGCTCGATGCTGTCGATCCAGAGCACGCACGCGGCGGGGTCGTGTTCGCCCAGGAACACCTCGCTGTGCAGACCCAGGATCGCGTGCTTGAGCGGCTCGGCCCGGAACGCACCCATGACCGGCGCCATGGTGCCCACCACGGAGCGCGGCGCGGTCGGCAGATAGCGTACCCAGCAGTACTGCCAGCGGCTCCGGGGGACCGCATGAAAGGCGTGCAGGCCATGAGCGGGCGCGAACGACATCATGCCCGGACCCATGCGCCGCCAGCGTCCGTCCAGCAGCATCACCCCCTCACCCCCCAGGCAGGCATGGATATAGGCCCCGCTGAGGCGCAGCCGCACGATCCGGTAGGGCACGGCGGCATCGCCGACACCCACATGGGAGATGTGCCTGCCCGCCAGGGACGGACAGTCCTCGGCACGGACGATCCACTGCTGTGTGTCCTCACCCACGATGTGTGTTTCGGACAGGTCGTCGTGTCTTGCAGCCATGGCCCGCCTTTCTCGCCGCGTACTAGGTTTCAAGCACGGTCACGCGCCACGAATCATAACGCCAGACCCCTGCGAGGGGTGCAAGCGTGCCCGAAACGGGGCTGATCGCGGCGCCGACCGGACTTGCCGCCCCAGGGGCGGAACCGCCGCCCCGCACCGCCGCCGGGGGGATCCGCGACGGCACGGTGCGGCATGTGCTTATCGGTATAAGCGGGGCGCAGCACGGAGGCCCGGGCCAGACGGACCGGCACCGGGCGGACCGACAACCAGAACCGGGCGATACGCCCGACGGAGGAGAGAGATGAGAGTCACGACCAGAGTGACCGCGGCCATCGCCGGCTGCGGCATGGCCCTCGGCATGGTGAGCTCGCCGCTCATGGCACAGGACAAGGAACCCATTCGCATCGGGGTGATGGCGAGCCTCAGCGGGGCATTCGCCCAGATGGGCGCCGACGGCGTCGACGGCGTGAAGCTGGCGGTTGAGGAGTTCGGCGGCGAGATCAACGGCCGGCCGGTGAAGCTGTTCATCGAGGACAGCGCCATGGATCCCAGTGTCGCCGTCGAGAAGACCCGCGCGCTGGTAAACCGCGACGGCGCACAGGTGGTTCTCGGCCCCCTGAGCGGCGCCGCCGGCCTGGCGGTGAAGAAGGGTGCCGGCGAATTCCCGGACGCCACCATCATCGTGGCCGGCTCCGCCGCCGAGGACATCACCATGCGCGGGGTCGCGCCCAACGTGTTCCGCACGTCCTACACCGGCGCACAGCCGACCTTCCCCCTCGGTGATTACGCCTATGACCAGGGCTACCGCAAGGTGGCGATCGTGGCCGAGGACTACGCCTTTCCGTACGCGCAGGTCGGCGGCTTCATGAAGACGTTCTGCGCCCGCGGCGGCAGCGTGCCCAAGAAGATCTGGGTCCCCATCGGCACCAGCGACTACAGCTCCGCCGTCGCACAGATCCCGCCGGATGTCGACGCGCTGTTCGTCGCCCTGGGCGGTACCGACGCGGTGAACTTCATCCGCCAGATGGACGACTTCGGTCTGCTCGACCAGATGGACATCCTGGGCGGCACCGTCACCGTGGACGGCACCCAGCTGGCCTCCATCGGTCCGCTGATGGAGGGCGTGGTATCCGGCTCGATCATGTCCGGTCAGCTCGACAACGACGCCTACAAATCGCTGGACCGCAAGTTCGGCGAGCTGCGCGGGCGTCCGCCGTCCCTGTTCGTGGAGAACTACTACCGCGCCGCCAAGTGGGCGCTGCTTGCGCTGGAGGACGTCGACGGCAATGTCGAGGACCAGGAGGCACTGCGCAAGGAACTGCTGCAGACCAGCTTCCAGGCGCCGGGCTCGTTCGTCTCCTTCGACCGCTATCACAACGTGGTGCCGGACGTGTACCTCAACCGCGTGGAGAAGGTGAACGGCGAGTGGCGCAACGTGCCCATCCGGACCTATTCGCGGGTGAGCCAGTTCTGGACCTTCGATCCGGAGCAGTACCAGGCTGCGCCGGCCTATGACCGCGACACCCCGAGCTGCCCGTAAGGCAGCCGGGGCGCTCGAGGGAGGCGCACGATGGATGCGGCACTGAAGCTGACGGGCGTGAGCCGCCAGTTCGGCGGGATCACCGCAGTCAGCAACGTCCACCTCGACCTCGAGCCCGGGGAGCGCTGCGCGCTCCTCGGGCCCAACGGGGCGGGCAAGACCACACTGTTCAACCTCATCGCCGGGGACATCCCGCCGAGCTCGGGACGCATCGAGCTCTTCGGCGAGGACATCACCCGGCACCCGGTCGCAGCCCGCGTCTGGCGCGGGCTGCGGCGCACTTACCAGAAGTCCGCGCTGTTCGACAACCTGAGCGTCGCAGAGAACCTCTTTCTGGGCGCCCTCGGTCCTGGCGGACGCGGCCACCTCACGGTCGGCCGGTCGCTGCGCTCGGCCCGGGCGCGCTGGGCGCAGGTGGAGCACACCGCGGACATGGTCGGTCTCTCCGGGCATCTCACGACCACCGCGGCGGCGCTGTCCCACGGCGAGCGCCGACAGCTCGAGATCGGCCTGGCACTGGGCGAGGACGCGCGGATGATCCTCCTGGATGAGCCCGCCGCCGGCCTTTCGCCCGAGGAACGCGCGACCCTGACGGGACTGCTCTCCGGGCTCTCCCGGGACTGTTCGCTGGTGATGATCGAGCACGACATGGACATGGCCCTGGCCCTGACCGAGCGCGTGGTGGTGCTCAGCGACGGGGCGCTGGTCGCCGAGGGCACCCCGGAGCAGATCGTGGACGACCCGCTCGTCCGCGAGGTCTATCTCGGCGGGGGAGGCGAAGCGGCATGAGCGCGTTGCTCTCCATCGACGATCTGCACGTCTATTACGCCTCGGCCCACGTCCTCCAGGGCGTGAGCTTCGAGCACGACGGCGGCGTCCTCTGCCTGCTCGGGCGCAACGGCATGGGCAAGACCACCCTGGCCCGCTCGATCATGGGCCTGGTCCCGGTCAGTGACGGCGAGGTCCGGGTACGGGGCGACGCGGTGACCAATCAAGCGCCCCACAGGGTGGCCGCGCGGGGCGTGGGCTACGTCCCCCAGGGCCGGGACATCTACCCCTCGCTCACCGTCGACGAGCACCTGCGCATGCTGGCGGGTCGTACCGAGGGGGAATGGACCATGCGCCGGGTCTACGAGCTCTTTCCCCGCCTGGAGGAACGCCGCACGGTCCATGCCGGCCACCTGTCCGGCGGTGAGCAGCAGATGCTGGCCATCGCACGGGCACTGATGACCAACCCGTCGCTGATGATCATGGACGAGCCCTCCGAGGGGCTGGCCCCGGTGATCGTGGAGCCGCTGATCGAGAAACTGCGCACCCTGGCGGCCTCGGGCATGGCGATCCTGCTGATCGAGCAGAACCTGCGCATGGCGACGGCGGTAGCCGACGAGCTGCTGATCATGGTCTCCGGCCGCCTGGAGGCGCGTATCCCGCCCCGGGAGCTCGAGGCGGACAGCGCGCTCCAGCAGCAGCTGCTCGGCGTCACGATGAACGACTGACCGCCGCCCGTGCGGCAGCGGAGGAAACACCAATGCCAAGCTATTTCCAGTTCGTTCTGACCCTGATGAACGGGCTTACCTACGGCGCGCTGCTGTTCGCCATCGCGAGCGGCTTCACCCTGGTCTTCGGGCTCATGCGCGTCCTCAACCTGAGCCACGGCGCCATCTACCTGCTCGGCGCCTACGTGGGCTACACCGTCTCCCGGACGGTCACGGACTGGGTCACCGCCTGGCTGCCCGCCCTCGGCGGTGTCGGCTGGGTAGCCGGGGTCTGCGGCGCCGGGCTCGCCGGTGCGCTGATCGCCCTGGTGCTCCAGCGCCTGATCCGGGGCGTCGACGGCGAGCTGCCGCAGACCCTGCTCACCCTGGGGCTCGCGATCACCATCGGCGACCTGTGCCTGTGGATCTGGGGCGGCCTGCCCCTGACCCTGGAGCCGCCGGAGGCGGTGAGCCAGGCGGTTCGCATCGCCGGCATCCCCTACCCGGGCTATCGCGTGTTCGTGATCGCGTTTGCGCTGTTCATCGGCGTCGCGCTCTACCTGCTGCTGTTCCGCTCCCAGCTCGGCCGGATCATCCGCGCGGGGGTCGACAACCGCGAGATGGTCGCCGCAACGGGCGTCGACATCGACCGTCTGTTCCTCAAGGTGTTCATGCTCGGCGGCGCGCTCACCGGGGTGAGCGGCGCCATCGGCGGCTCCTACCTCGCGTTTCAGCCCGGCACCGATTTCGAGATCCTCACCATCGCGCTGTTCGTGGTGGTGATCGGCGGCCTCGGCAGCCTCCTCGGCTCCGCGGTGGGTGCGGTGATCGTCGGGCTGATCGACAGCTTCGGGCGCGCCTACTTCAGCGAGCTGTCCATGTTCCTGTTGAGCGGAACGGTGATCCTGGTGCTGGCATTCCGCACCCAGGGCCTGTTCGGGCGCTCCGTCGAGAGGGGATAGGCCCATGCATACCGAGATCCGGACGTCCCTCAATGAGCGGCTGGCGGACACCGCCCGGCGCGGCAACCGCCGCGACGTGACGACCGCGGCCGTGCTGATGGCCCTGGCGGTGCTCTACCCGCTACTCGGGACCACGTTCCAGCTCCAGCTGCTCACCAGCGGGCTGATCACGGGCATGGTCGCGATGAGCTTCAGCCTCCTCGCGGGCTTCGGCGGCATGGTCTCGCTGGCGCAGATGGCCTTCTACGGCATGGCCGCCTACGTGGTCGGCATCGGCGGCCACGACATGGGCCTGCCGGCCCTGCTCACGGTGCCGCTGGCAGTACTCTCCGCCGCGGTGCTGGCCGGCCTGTTCGGGCTGATCGCCGTGCGCTCCTCGGGGATCTACTTCCTGATCATGACCCTGGCGCTGCTGCAGATGTTCTTCGGCGTGGCGATGCAGTGGCAGTCCGTGACCGGCGGCTACAACGGCGTCGCCGGCATACAGGCCCCCGAGGTGGCCGGCTTCTCGCTGGGTGACGCGGCCCCGCTGTACCTGGTGACCGTGATCGTGGCCGCGGCGAGCTACCTGGGCCTGCGCTGGCTGCTGCGCACCCCCTTCGGCCTGACCCTCCAGGGTATACGCGACCGCCCCGAGCGCATGCGGGCCCTCGGCTTCCGCGTCCAGCTGCACCGCTGGCTGCTGATGGTGCTCTCGGGCGTCATCGCCGGCCTCGCCGGGGTGCTGGGCGTCTACTACCACGGTGTGGTGAGCCCGGACGTCGCCGGCCTGACGGCGTCGCTGATCGTGGTCCTGTCCGCGCTCGTCGGCGGGGTATCCAGCCTGGTCGGCGGGCTGATCGGGGGCATCCTCGTCACCGTGCTGATCAGTGTCGTCAGCTACCTCATGCAGCAGTGGTTCGGCACCAGCCATTACTGGACGGTGGTGGGCCTGATCTTCGTCGTCGTCGTCAAGAACTTCCCGAACGGGATCTTCGGCGTCGACGCCCGCACCCGCCGGGTCCTCGAGCGCGTGCTCACGCGCTGGACCGGGGCGGGGTCCGGCGACGGCGCGCGCGCCCCTGCCGGTAACGGAACGTCGCCGCAGACCCGGTAACCCGGGTCCGGCACGGCAATCGACACGCAAGCAAAGGAACCGACAATGGCAAGAGTCGAGCGCAAGGTCCTCGTCGAGCGATTCCAGGAAATGGCGCGACGCGGCCAACCCATCATCGGCGGCGGCGCCGGTACCGGGATCTCCGCCAAGTGCGAAGAGGCCGGGGCCATCGACCTGATCGTCGTCTACAACTCCGGGCGCTACCGCATGGCGGGCCGGGCCTCCTCGGCGGGGCTGCTGGCCTACGGCAACGCCAACGAGATCGTCCAGGACATGGCCGGCGAGATCCTGCCGGTGGTCAAGCACACACCGGTGCTGGCGGGCGTTAACGGCACCGATCCGTTCGTGATCATGCCCAAGCTGCTGCGCGAGCTGAAGGAGCTCGGCTACTCCGGCGTCCAGAATTTCCCGACGGTGGGCATCATCGACGGGACGTTCCGGGTTTCGCTGGAGGAGACCGGCATCAACTTCTCCACGGAAGTGGACATGATCCGCCAGGCCCATGAGCTGGACCTGCTGACCACGCCGTACGTGTTCTCCGCCGACGAGGCGGTCGAGATGGCACGCGCCGGCGCCGACATGATCGTGCCGCACATGGGCGTGACCACCGGCGGCAGCATCGGTGCACAGTCCTCGCGGACGCTCGACGAGTGCGTGGCACTGATCGACGAATGGGCCGAGGCGGCCAAGCGCGTGCGCCCGGACGTGCTCGTTATCTGCCACGGCGGACCGATCGCCAACCCCGACGACGCGAGCTACGTGCTGCGCAACAGCGAGCACTGCCAGGGCTTCTACGGCGCGAGCAGCATGGAGCGCCTGCCCACGGAGATCGCGCTGACCGACCAGATCCGGCGCTTCAAGGACATCGCCTGACCCCGCAGGATCACCGAGGAGGAGAGAGACGATGGCAAGGGTTTACGTAACCATGGTGCTCGACGCGGACATCGAACAGGCCTGGGGCGTGCTCCGGGACTTCAACGGCCTGCCGGACTACCATCCGATGTTCGCGGAAAGCCATATCGAGGACGGCCGCCCCGCGGATCAGGTCGGGTGCGTGCGCAACTTCGTCGACCACGAGGGCGGGCGCATCCGCGAGGAGCTCCTTGCCCTCTCGGACCGGGAATACCTGTGCGCGTACCGGATCCTCGAGGCGGGCATGCCCGTGCGCAACTACGTCTCGCAGATGCGCCTCTGGCCGGTAACGGAATCCGGCCAGACCTTCGGCGAATGGTGGGCCGAGTTCGACGTCGACCCGGCCGATGAGGCAGCGACCGTGGAGCGGGTGACGGAGACCTTCCGCCAGGCCTTCCAGAGCGTCTCGGCGCGGTTCTCCCGCTAGACGTGCGGGCCCCGCGGCGGGCCCGGCACCGCCCTATCCCGGCGTCTGCTCCGTCAGCGCGGCGCGCACGTCCCGCGCCATGGCGATCACCGTGGTAACCCCGCCGCCGTCGACCTGACCGGCGAGCCGCGGGGGCACCCCGGGGGGAACCACGAGCACGTCGTCGCCGGGGGAACGGCGGCGGTCCCCCGCTCCCCCAGTGTCCCCCGACCGCTGCGAGAGCGTCGCGATCCGCACGTCGACGCCGTCCGCCCCGGCCGCCGGCGTCGCCAGCGTCGCCGACAGCGCCGCGGCGAGGTGACCGGCATTGCGCACCGCACCCGCGGCATCGCCCTCCGGCACGACCTCGACGTTGGCCATGCGGCGGTATCCCCGCCGGACCAGCGGCATGGCGAAGTCGCCACGGGCGTCGTCCACGGCCTGAAGCCGCTCGGGGAGCGAGGCGATGACGTCCAGGAGCTCACCGAGCAGCCCGCCGTCGCCCACACCGACACGCAGCCGTGCCGCGCTGGAGGCCATGCCCCGGGCACGCTCGGAGACCAGGGCGCGGATGTACCACGCGGCGGCCTCCAGCTGCGCGGTGCGCGCGTCGCCGCCGTGGTCCGCGGACGCCACCGGCACCAGCTCCACGCCCCAGCGCCGGCGGCAGGCGTCGATCAGCGTCACCCAGCCGTCCCGGCCGGCGGCCTCGCAGCGCTGGTGGCGTGCGGCCCACTCGCGGGCCGTCGCGGGATCGTGGAGGCAGAGCACCTCGTTGCCGGGGATGCGCGTGGCCCGCTCCATGAGCTGGATGTCCGCCTCGTGCTCCCGGGAGACGTGGGGGTCCTCGAAGAACACCACCGCCTGACAGCGGCGCTGGCGCACGAGCTCGGCGATCTGCACGTCGCCACCGCGGGGACCGCTGGCCATGCCCCTGACCCAGTCGCCGCCGGCGGAGAGGTCCCGCAGACGCGCGGTCAGGTCCTCGACCTCCGGCGCCGGCTCTCCGAGGCGCTCCGGGATACGGCCGTTGAGCAGCGCACCGGTGGTCCCCGTGCCGAGCCGCGCGCCGAACCGGGAGAGGAACCCCCGGTGCTCGTCGGCAAAGGCCAGCATCTCCGTCTTGAGGGTGTCGTGGGCGATCAGGGCGACGGCCTCGTCGGCCGGATCGCCGCGCATGCCCAGTGCCTTGGCCGCGGCGTCGTCGATGTGGCCGGCAGCGGCGCTGCGCCCGTCCCGGGCCAGCCAGTCGAGACCGAACCACGCCACCGCCGCGGCCTCGGAGGCGAGGAACGGCGTGCGTGTGACCACGCACTCGCGCTTAAGCGCCAGGCTGTCCGGGAACAGCGAGGTGGCGTCCCGCGGGTCCGAGAAATACACCACGGCATCGAGCCGGCGCCCGTCGGGCAGCCCGGAGACGACCCGGTCGCTCAGCGCCACCAGTCCGCCCTCGCCCCCCGGCGGGACCCGCACCACCGGCTCGTAGTCGTGCAGCAGACCGCACCGCAGCAGCGAGCGGTACGTGCCCTCGAGCAGATGGAGCTCCGGGCGCAGGACCGCGCGGAAGTACGGCTCGAAGCGGCGGATGAAACGCGCCGCCGGACTGTCCGGGCCCAGCCGAAGACTGCGGCTCGCCAACACGGCGATCGCCGGCCGTGCCCCGTCGTTACCGCTGCTCACGCCCGCCCCCCGGCACGCCCGGACCCAGCGTCCCGCCGTCACCGAGGGCCACGGCCGCCCGCGCCCGCTCGGTAATCCCGGCCCAGTCCCCGGCCACCACGCTCGCCGGCGGCGCGAGCCAGCTCCCGCCCACGCAGACGACGTTGTCGAGGGCGAGATAGTCCGGCGCGGAGGCGGGATCGATCCCGCCCGTGGGGCAGAAACGCACGTCGGCGAAGGGGCCCGCGAGTGCGCGCAGCATGGCGATCCCCCCCGCCACCCCGGCGGGGAAGAACTTCAGGTGGGTGAACCCCGCCTCGAGCGCCCCCTGCACCTCCGAGGGCGTGGCGACGCCCGGCATGAACGGCACACCACTGTGGCGCGCGGCCGTCAGCAGCGACGGCGTGGCACCGGGGCTGACGACGAACGCCGCCCCGGCATCGACGGCCCCCTGGAGGTCGGCGGCGTTCAATACGGTCCCCGCCCCGACCACCGCGCCGGGCACGTCCGCCGCCGCCCGGATCGCCGCGGGTGCCGCCGGCGTGCGCAGGGTGATCTCCACCACCGGCAGGCCGCCCGCCACCAGGGCGCGTACCGTCTCCACCGCCGAGTCGGCATCGTCCACGGCGAGCACCGGGATCACGTTCACCCGGGAGACAATCCCGTCCATTCCCGTCATCTCAGCCACCTCCGTGCTGGGCCGCGCCATCGAGATCGAACACCCGCGCGCCGGCCTCCGCCGGCGTGGCGTTGGCGCGGAAGATCTGGAAGAGCTCGCGACCCATGCCGCGGCTGCCGGCATCCGGCGCCGCCGCCGGCGACCGCGCGGCCCACTCGTCGGCATCGACCAGGGCCTCCAGGGTCCCGGCGCCGGCATCGAGGCGGATGCGGTCGCCGTCGCGCACCCGCGCGAGTGCGCCGCCGGCCGTGGACTCCGGCGTGAGGTGGATCGCCGCCGGCACGCGGCCGGAGGCGCCGGACATGCGCCCATCGGTCACCAGTGCCACGCGGTAACCGCGGTCCTGGAGCACGCCGAGCTGCGGCGTGAGCTTGTGCAGCTCGGGCATGCCATTGGCGCCCGGCCCCTGGAAACGCACCACCGCCACCATGTCCTCGTTGAGCTGGTCGCGGGAGAACGCCTCGAGCAGCGCCTCCTGGCTCTCGAACACCCGCGCCGGCGCCTCCACGCACCAGCGCTCCCGCTCCACCGCGGAGACCTTGATCACCGCGCGGCCGAGATTGCCGGTGAGCAGCCGCAGCCCGCCCTCCTCGTCGAACGGCGCGTCGCAGCCGCGCAGCACCGCGGTATCCAGGCTCTCCGCCGCCGGCTCGCGCCAGGCGACCCCGCCCTCGGCGAGGTAGGGCTCCCGGCGGTAATGGCGCAGCCCCTCGGAGCCGGCCACGGTCATGACGTCCGGGAACAGCAGCCCGGCGTCCAGGAGCTGGTCGATCAGGTAGGCCATGCCGCCGGCGGCATGGAAGTGATTCACGTCCGCCTTGCCGCTGGGGTAGATCCGTGCGAGTAGCGGCACCACCCGGGAGAGCTCGGCGAAGTCGTCCCAGGTGAGCTCGATGCCCGCCGCCCGGGCGATGGCCGGCAGGTGGATGGTGTGGTTGGTCGAACCGCCGGTGGCGAGCAGGCCGACCACCGCGTTGACGATGGACTCCTCGCAGACGACCCGGCCGACCGGGGTGTACTCCTCGCCACCGTGGCGCAGCTCGACCGCGCGGCGGGTGGCGGCAACGGTGAGCGCATCGCGCAGCGGCATACCCGGGTTCACGAACGCGGCACCGGGCAGGTGCAGACCCATGACCTCCATGAGCAGCTGGTTGCTGTTCGCCGTGCCGTAGAAGGTGCAGGTGCCCGGGGCGTGGTAGGACTGCGACTCCGCCTCGAGCAGCGCCGCCCGATCCACCCGGCCCTCGGCGTAGAGCTGGCGGATGCGGGACTTCTCGGCATTCGGCAGCCCCGAGGGCATGGGACCGGCGGGGACGAAGACGAACGGCAGGTGACCGAAGTGCAGCGCCCCGATCAGCAGCCCGGGGACGATCTTGTCGCACACGCCCAGGCAGAGCCCTGCATCGAAGGCGTTGTGCGACAGCGCGATCGCCGTGGCCATGGCAATGGTGTCGCGGCTGAACAGCGACAGCTCCATGCCGGGCTGGCCCTGGGTGATGCCGTCGCACATCGCCGGCACGCCGCCGGCGAACTGCGCGGTCGCGCCGGCATCCCGCGCGGCCTGCCGGATCAGCGGCGGGAAATCCCCCAGCGGCTGATGGGCGCTCAGCATGTCGTTGTACGCCGAGACGATGGCGACGTTCGGCCGCTGCAGACCGCGCAGCGACGCCTTGTCGGAATCGCCGGCGGCGGCGAAGGCGTGGGCGAGATTCGTGCAGGACAGGCCCGCGCGAACGGGCCCCTCGTGGCCGGCGGCATCGATGCCGGCCAGGTAGTCGCGGCGGCGCTCACGGCTGCGCTCGCGGATGCGCTCGCACACCTCGGTGAGTACGGGATGGACGTCTGTCATGGACGGGGCTCCGGGGACGGTCACGGTTATGTAATAAAACTACAACAACGGTAGCCCCTCTGGGTTGCGGCGTCAAAAATGCCTACACCCCAGACGAAAAACCGTCTATCGCTTGGATTATCACCCATCAGTGTGTAATTTTACTACATACCGTCACCCCGACGGCGCCAACCATCCCGACGGAGGGGCACACCTTGGCCACTGTCGAGCCATTCGACCTGATCATCTTCGGAGGCACCGGCGATCTCGCCATGCGCAAGCTCGTCCCGGCCCTCTACCAGCGCCACCGCGACGGCGAACTCCCGGACGACGGACGCATCCTCGCGCTCTCCCGCAGCGCCCTCGACCGCGACGGATTCCTCCAGCAGGCCGAGGCCCAGTGCCGCGAGTTCGTGCCCTCGGAGGAGTTCGATGTCCAGCAGTGGCGACGTTTCACCGAGCTGCTCGATTTCCGCCAGGTCGACGCGAGCACGCCGGCGGACTACGGTCGGCTGGCGGAATGGCTCGCCCCGCACCCCGAGCGCACCCGGGTGTTCTACCTGGCGACGAGCCCGGCGCTGTTCGTCGGCATCTGCGACAACCTCGCCGCCAGCGACCTGGTCACGCCGGCATCGCGGGTGGTACTGGAGAAACCCCTCGGCCACGACCTCGCCTCCGCCACGGCGATCTCCGAGCGCATCGGCGCGATCTTCTCCGAATCCCAGATCTACCGCATCGACCACTACCTGGGGAAGGAGACGGTTCAGAACCTGATGGCCCTGCGCTTCGGCAACATGCTCTTCGAGCCGCTGTGGCGGCGGGAGTGGATCAGCGACGTGCAGATCACCGTCGCCGAGGACGGCGGCGTCGCGGGCCGCGGCGCCTTCTACGACCGCACCGGCGCGCTGCGGGACATGGTCCAGAACCACCTGCTGCAGCTGCTGTGCATTGTCGCCATGGAGCCGCCGGTCAGCCTCGAGGCGGACGCCGTGCGCGACGAAAAGCTCAAGGTCCTGCGCGCTCTGGAGCCGTTGCACGGCGCGGACGCCCTGCGCAACACCGTGCGCGGGCAATACCGCGCCGGCGCCG
Organism: Arhodomonas sp. KWT2; assembly: GCF_041949875.1. Classification (NCBI taxonomy): domain Bacteria; kingdom Pseudomonadati; phylum Pseudomonadota; class Gammaproteobacteria; order Chromatiales; family Ectothiorhodospiraceae; genus Arhodomonas; species Arhodomonas sp. KWT2. The sequence goes on along the minus strand of NZ_JBHFPQ010000024.1, from coordinate 70,728 downwards.
TCGACGGCCGGCCCGTGCCCGGCTACCGCGAGGAGTCCGGCATCCCCGCCACCAGCACCACGGAGACCTTTGTCGCAGTGCGGGCGGGGCTGGCGAGCTGGCGCTGGTCCGGAGTGCCGTTCCACCTGCGCACGGGCAAGCGCCTGCAGCAGCGCCTCGCGGAGATCGTGGTGAACTTCCGCGGCGTACCCCACAACCTGTTCGAGGGCATGGGCGCCGGCCCCCAGCCCAACCGCCTGGTGATCCGGCTCCAGCCCGACGAGGGCGTGCGCCTCTACCTCATGGCCAAGTCCCGGGGCAACCGCATGCGGCTGCGCCCGGTGTACCTGGACCTCGATTTCGCCGAGGCGTTCAAGGCGCGCCAGCCCGACGCCTACGAGCGGCTGCTCATGGACGTCCTGCGCGGCTCGCTGACCCTGTTCATGCGCCGTGACGAGCTCGCCGCCGCCTGGGAATGGGTCGACCCGATCCTGGACGCCTGGCGGGAGACAGAGGACGAGCCCAAACCTTACACCGCCGGCACCTGGGGCCCCGCCGCCTCCAGCGCCCTGCTGGGACGCAACGGCTCGGCCTGGCGGGAGGAGTCGTGAACATGCCCTCCCGCACCGCCCCCACACCCGACGTCCGCGTTGCCGAGCACCCGGACCCCGACGCCCTCGCCGACGCGCTGGCGGAGAGCGTCGCTGCGAGCCTCACCGAGGCCGTGGCCGCCCGCGGCGTCGCCACACTGGTGGTGCCCGGCGGGCGCACGCCGGTCGCCCTGTTCCGGGCGCTGTCCCGCATCGAGCTGCCCTGGTCGTCGGTGATGGTCACGCTCACCGACGAGCGCCGGGTGCCGGCGGACGATCCCCAGAGCAACGCGCACCTGGTGCACACGCACCTGCTCGCCGGCGCGGCCCGGGCGGCGCGTTTCGTGCCCCTGGCGGGCGACCCGGGCGGCGACGCCGCGCAGGCGACACGCTCGTGCTGCAAGCGCCTCGCCGGCCTGCCCCGACCATACGACGTCGTGATCCTGGGCATGGGCGGGGACGGCCATACCGCGTCGCTCTTCCCCGGACGGTTCCCCGGCGGGCCGGACGCCGACTGCGCCGCGGTGACCGCCCCGGTCGCCCCCGAGGGCCGGCTCTCCCAGTCCGCGGCACGGCTCGCCGCCACCCGCCGCCTGATCGTGTACTTCACCGGCCACGACAAGCGCGCGGTCTTCGACCAGGCCCTGGCCGATGCCGGCACCACGAAGCCGCTGCCCATCGCCGCCGTCGCCCGGCAGGCCGACTGCCCAGTGGAGCTCTACTGGGCGGACACGCCGGGAGGACCCGCATGAGCACGCCGCACCCGGACGAGATCGCCACCACCGGGGCCCGTTCCGTGATCGCCGGGATCCGCGCCGCCCTGCCGGGCCTGCGCCGCTCCGAGCGTAAGGTCGCGGAATGCGTGCTCGCCGACCCCGGCGCGGTGCCCGAGGCGCCAATCGCGGCACTCGCGGCCCGGGCCGGCGTGAGCGAGCCCACGGTCGTGCGTTTCTGCCGAGCGCTGGGCCACAGCGGGTTCCAGCAGTTCCGTCTGGCCCTGGCCCGCGACGCCGCCGGCGGCGACGCCTGCATGATCAGCGGTATCGAGCGGGACGACGATATCGCATCCCTGACCGCAAAGGTCATGGACCGCTCCGTGGCGACCCTGCTGCAGGCACGCCGCAGCCTCGACACCGCACGCATCGAGGCCGCCGTGGCCCTGCTCGCCGGCGCGAGCCGCATCGAGCTCTACGGCCAGGGCGCCTCCGGCGTCGTCGCCGCGGACGCGCAGCACAAGCTCTTCCGCCTCGGTATCCCGGTGGTGGCCTATACCGACCCCCACGTCCACGGCATGGCCGCGGCCATCGTCCCGGCGGACGCGGTGGTCGTGGCGATATCGCACACCGGACGCAGTCGTGACATCGTGGAGAGCGTGGCCCGGGCACGGGGCAACGGCGCCGCGGTGATCGGCGTCACCGCCGCGGATTCGCCGCTGGCGGCGCAATGCAGCGTCGTTCTCGGGGCCGAGGCCGACGAGGACACCGATCTCTACACCCCGATGATGTCGCGGCTGGTCCACCTCGCCATCCTCGACGTCCTCGCCGCCGGACTTGCCGTCGCCGGCGGCGACGAGGCGCTGGAACGGCTGCGTCGCACCAAGCGCAGTCTGACGGCGGCACGGGGCGGCAGCGACCGCGACACGGCCGCCGCCGATACCGGACCGTGATCCCATAACCTCTGGCAGCAAGGGAGAGACCGTCATGAGCGGACGCAGGATCCTGATGATCGTCGGCGACTTCGGCGAGGACTACGAGATCATGGTGCCCTTCCAGGCACTCCAGGCCGTGGGACACACGGTCGACGCCGTGTGTCCGGGCAAGCGCGCCGGCGAGAGCGTGCGCACGGCGATCCACGACTTCGAGGGCGACCAGACCTACTCCGAGAAACCCGGCCACAACTTCGCGCTCAACAGCGATTTCGACGCCGTCGACCCGGCGGACTACGACGCCCTGTGCCTGCCCGGCGGTCGGGCGCCGGAGTACCTGCGCCTCGACGAGCGGGTCCTCGCCGCGGTGCGCCACTTCGACGAGACGGGCAAGCCCATCGCCGCGATCTGCCATGCCGCGCAGATCCTGGCGGCGGCCGGTGTCGGCCGCGGCCGGCGGGTCTCCGCCTACCCTGCCTGCGCGCCGGAGGTGCGCCTCGCCGGCGGCGAGTACGCGGAGATCGAGGTCACGGACGCGGTGACCGACGGCCACCTCGTCAGCGCCCCCGCCTGGCCGGCCCACCCGGCCTGGATCGCGCAGTTCCTCACCGTGTTGGGCACCCGCATCAGCCACGGGTGACGGCCCGGCCGCGGCCCCGCCCGGGCCGTGGCCATTACCCCGTCCGGGGCGGCAGCCGGCGGTTGCCCGGCAGCTCCAGCGCCCCCTGCTCGTGCACGCCGGCACGGGCGATCAGCAACTCCAGGAACAGCCGCTCGGCACGGCCGAGGCGTGAGCGCGGGTTGGTGACGACGTAGATGTCCACCGCCGGCGGCTCGTCGTACGGCGGGAGCTGCCAGAGCACACCGTCGCGCACCTCCCGGTCGACAACGTGGATCGGCAGTGGGCCGATGCCGAGCCCCGCGACGATCATCCGCCGCACCTCCTCCAGGTTGGACGACGTCCCCACCGTGGGCCCCTGCACCGGGAGCTGTGCGCGCAGCATCGCCACCGGGCGCAGCGCGTCGGTGAGCTGGTCCGTGCGGAACGACACGAAGGTCTCGCCGCCCAGGTCCTCCAGGTGCAGCCCGCGGCGCTGGAACAGCCGGTGGCGGGGACCGCAGAAGAAACCGAAGTGCTCGCGGTAAAGGAGCTCGTAGTCCAGCCGCGGGTGCTTCTCGTGCACCAGGCAGATCCCCAGGGTCGCCTCCTTGGCGAGCACCGCCTGGGTGACGTTGCTGGACGTGCCGATCTCGATGTCCAGGGTCACGCGGGGGAAGTGGGCGTGAAACGCCGCCAGCGTGTCGTCCAGGGGTGGAAACGCCACGTGGCTTGCCATGTGGATGGTGAGGTGGCCGGTGAGCTCGGCACCGTCGTCGTCCAGGAGCTGGCGCAGCCGCCCGATGGAGCCGCAGATCTCCTGGCACTCCCGGTAGAGCACGCTGCCGTGCTCGGTGAGCTCGAAACGCCCGGGACCACGATCGACCAGACGCTTGCCGAGCTGCTCCTCGAGCCGGCGCAGGGCGTTGCTCACCGTCGGCTGGCGAAAGAGCAGGCGCTCCGCCGCGCGGGTGATTGAGCCCTCCTGGACGATCACCAGGAAAGTGTAGAGCAGATTCCAGTCGAAATTGCGCCGTAGCGGCTGTCTCGGGTCGTCGCTGCCGGTCACGCGGGCTCCTCGGGCGTCTGTCCTCCGTCCCGAACATAGCATATCGCTATGCGCTGCATTCCGATTATCTATTTGCGAAATGCCTAACCCCTTACTTAACTGAAATCAACCACCGCGGGGCGGGCGCAACCCATACACGACAACACCCCGCCCCACAGGAGGACGACCCATGGCGACAACGGCGACGGCGGGCGGGGACCGCCGCCCGTGGGTGCTGCTGACACCCGCGCTGACCGCGGTCACGCTGCTGCTGGCGATCCCGGCCTGCTTCATCGTGGTCTACTCGTTCTGGCTGCGCACCGGCACCGGCGCCGAGCAGGCGGGCTTCTACCTCGACAACTGGCGCGAGGTCCTCACCGACCCGTTCTACCGCGACATCCTCGGCCAGACCCTGCGCATCGCCGGCATCTCCACGCTGGTGTGCGCCCTGCTCGGCTACATCCCGGCCTACTTCATCGCCTACACCCGCTTCCGCCACCGCGCCTACCTCCTGCTGCTGCTGATGCTGCCGTTCTGGATCAGCTACATCATCCGCACGATGTCGTGGATCAGCATCCTCGGCGTCTCCGGCGCAGTGAACGCGCTGCTGCAGTGGCTCGGGATCATCGATGAGCCGCTGCAGATGCTCTACAACGAGCCCAGCGTGATCCTCGGGCTGGTGCACTTCCTGCTGCCGTTCATGATCCTCAACATCTACGTGAGCCTGGACGGGATCGACCGCAGCCTCACCGACGCCGCCAAGTCCCTGGGCTGCACCGGCTGGCAGGCGTTCCGCGAGGTCACCCTGCCGCTGTCGCTGCCCGGACTCGCCGCCGGCTGCCTGCTGTGCTTCGTGCTCGGGGCGGGCACCTACATCACCCCGATGATCCTCGGCGGCCCCACCGACGCGATGTTCGCCAACCTCGTCTACGAGGCGATCGTCACCCAGCTCAACTGGCCGCTGGGCTCGGCGCTGTCGCTGGTGCTGCTCGCCCTGCTCGGCGGGCTGGTAGCCGTCTACACCCGCTATCTGGGCATCGACCAGATCGCGAAGAGCTTCCGGTAGGGGGGACACGATGAAGGAAACGGGCCTCGGCTGGTCGGTGATCCGCCTCTCCACGATCGCGGTGTACCTGTTCATGTTCGCGCCGGTGGCGGCGGTGATGCTCCTGTCGTTCAACTCCAGCCAGTTCGGCAGCTTCCCCATGGAGGGGCTGTCGCTGCGCTGGTTCGTGGAGCTGTGGCACAACGACGCCATCATCCGCGCGTTCCAGACGTCACTGGTACTGGGCGCGCTCACCAGCGTGATCTCCACCACCATCGGCGTGCTCGCCTCGATGGCGATGGTGCGCTACGACTTCCCCGGCAAGCGCCTGGTCTCCACCGCACTGGTGGCACCGATCCTCGTGCCGGAGGTGGTGCTCGCGGTGGCGCTGCTGCTGTTCCTGCAGTTCCTCTCGGTGCCCAAGAGCTTCCCGCTGCTGCTCGCCGGCCACGTAATCTTCACCCTGCCCTTCGTGGTGCTGGTGGTGCAGGCACGGCTGGTGGGCATCCGCCGGGAATACGAGGACGCCGCCCGCAGCCTCGGCGCGAACCCGCTGCAGACGTTCCGCGAGGTCACGCTGCCGCTGATGCTGCCGGCGGTACTCGCCGGGATGCTGTTCAGCTTCACGATCTCCTTCGACGACATCACCGGCACGCTGTTCTGGAAGCCCGGGGGCGTGGAGACCGTGCCGACGCAGATCTTCGCGATGCTGCGCAACTCCATCAGCCCCGAGATCAACGCCCTGGGCACGGTGATGGTGCTGATCACTGTCGCCCTGCCCCTGACCGGCGCCGCACTCGCACGGCGGCTCGCCGCCCGTATGCGCGGGCGTTGAGCGCGCCACGGCAACCACCGCCACGCATCCCACGAGAGGAGACAGCGAGATGGACGAGAGCACACGTTACGAGCGCCTGCTGGCGCGATACCGCGACGGGGACATCGACCGCCGCACCTTCCTGAAGATGCTCGGCCTCGCCGGCATGGCCGCCGGCCTCGCCGGCGGACCGTTCGGCCTGCTCACGCCCCGCGAGGCGAAGGCGGCGGTCGAGCAGGTCCGCTTCGACGGCTGGGGCGGCGTGGTCTCGGAGGCATTCCGCGAGTACGCCTTCAAGCCCTACACCAGGGCCACCGGCATCGAGGTGGTGGACGGCACCTTCGGCGGCGCCGACGAGTACCTCGCACGGGTCCGCGCCAGCCAGCCCGGGGAGTTCAACATTGCCCACCTCTCCGGCGTGTTCGACTACGCCCGCTACGACGGCCTCGGCCTGTCGACCACCCTCGACGAGGACAACATCCCGAACCTGAAGCTGGTCATCGAGACGCTGCAGAAGCCCTTCCGCCGGATCACCGACGGCCGCCTCTCGGCGGTGCCCTACGACTACGGCACCACCGGCATCGCCTACAACCGCAAGTACGTCAGCGACGAGGAAGCCAGGGATAAGGGTGCGAAGCTGCTCATCGACGAGCGCTTCAAGGACAAGATCGGCGGCTGGAGCGAGTGGAAGACGCGGATCTGGTACGCCGCCCTGCAGACCGGCCAGGACCCCAACGACATCGAGGACATGGACGCGGTCTGGGACGCGGTGCGCCGCCACCGCGACCTCGCGCTCAAGTACTGGAGCTCCGGCGCCGAGCTCATGAGCCTGCTCGGCGAGGAGGAGATCTACGTCACCGAGGGCTGGTCCGGGCGCATCCGCGCACTGCAGGACCAGGGCCACGACATCGGCTACCTCGACCCGCCCGGCGGGCTCGCCTGGCAGGAGTGCCTGTTCGTGATCAAGGGCAGCCCCATGGCCGCCTGCGAGGAGCTGCTCAACTTCATGCTCGAGCCCGAGGTCGCCATCGCCGTCGCCGAGGGCCAGAACTACCCGCCGGCACTGAACCCGAAGAAGGTCGACCTCGGCGAGAAGGTGCCGACCCTGCCGGCGTTCGATCCCAGCGGGACGCTGGCGTCGCTGAACTTCTTCGATCCGGCCTACTGGAATGACCACGAGGGCCAGTGGTCGAAGACCTTCGGCCGCGTCCAGCGCGGCTACTGAGCGGTTGGCGGGGGCAGCGCGCCCCCGCCCGACGACGGGAGTAGAGCATGGCGGACAACGGCAATGCCGTGGAGCTGCGCGGCGTGGTCAAGCGCTTCGACGACTTCGTGGCCCTGCGCCGCGCGGACCTGGACGTACCCGAGGGCAGCTTCGTGACCTTCCTCGGGCCCTCGGGCTGCGGCAAGACCACGACACTGCGGATGATCGCGGGCCTGCTGGACCCCAGCGAGGGGGATATCCTGGTCAAGGGCCGGCGCATCAACGACGTGCCCATCCACCGGCGCAACCTCGGACTGGTGTTCCAGAACTACGCGCTGTTCCCCCACAAGTCGATCTTCGACAACGTCGCCTTCGGCCTTAAGTACCGCCGGGTATCGCGCTCGGAGGTCACCCGGCGGGTGCGCGAGGCCCTGGCGCTGGTGCGCCTGCCCGACGTCGAGGAGCGGTTGCCCATCCAGCTTTCCGGCGGCCAGCAACAGCGCATCGCCCTCGCCCGCGCCATCGTCTTCGAGCCGGACGTGCTGCTGCTCGACGAGCCGCTGTCGGCGCTGGACGCGAACCTGCGCGAGGAGATGCGTATCGAGCTCAAGCGCATCCAGCGCGAGCTCGGCATCGCCACGATCTTCGTCACCCACGACCAGTCCGAGGCGCTGGCCATGTCCGACAAGGTCGTGGTCATGAACCACGGTGTGATCGAGCAGGAGGGCACGCCGGAGGCGGTCTACAACGAACCGGCCACCGCCTTCGTCGCCGACTTCCTCGGCCACTCGAACATCCTGCCGGCACGGGTGCGCGGCCGCGAGGGCGACTACTACCGCGTCGCCCTCGAGGACACGGGCATGGAGATCCTCACCGCCGCCGGAAACGCCGGGCCGCTGGAGACCGGCGCACCGGTGCGGCTGGTGCTCCGCGCCGAGCGCCTGCGCCTCGGCGACGGCCACGAGCACCGCGACGGCGACACCCTGCTCGAGGCGCGGGTGGACACCGTCGACTACCAGGGCCAGCTGGCCCGTTACTTCCTCAGCGTCGCCGGGATGCAGCTGCAGGCGATCAACGCCATCGACCGCCGGCCCTTCACCGAGGGCGCGGCGGTGCAGGTCCGCGTGCGCGGCGACGACTGCGTGGTCCTCCACGGCCACGGCGACTGACCACCACCGACAGGCAAGCGAAGGGAACGACCATGAGCGCATCCGCCGGCGACGAACGACCGCCGTCCCACCTGTTCTACCAGTCCCGCCAGCGCCGCCCGCTGATCGACCGGGCCGAGGGCGTGTACCTGTGGGACACCGACGGCCGGCGCTACCTCGACGGCTCTTCCGGGGCGATGGTCAGCAACATCGGCCATTCCAACCCCCGGGTACTGGAGGCCATGCAGGCCCAGATGGCCCGTGCGACCTTCGCCTACCGGCTGCACTTCGAGAACGAGCCCGCCGAACGGCTCGCCGCCCGCACCGCGGCGGCGATGCCGCTGGGCATGGACCGGGTGTTCTTCGTCTCCGGCGGCTCGGAGGCCGTGGAGAGCTGCCTCAAGCTGGCGCGCCAGTACGCCGTGGCCACCGGCCAGGCCAGCCGCTACAAGGTCGTCTCCCGGTTTCCGAGCTACCACGGCGCCACCCTCGGGGCACTGGCGGTCACCGGCTACGCCCCCATGAGCGCGCCGTTCTCGCCGATGATGCACGAGATGCCCAAGATCCCCGCGCCCACCTGCTACCTGGACCGGGACGGGCTCGACATGCACCAGCGCGGGCTGCGCTACGCGGACATGCTGGAGTCGGAGATCCTGCGCCAGGGCCCGGAGACGGTGCTCGCCTTCATCATGGAGCCGGTGGGCGGCGCGGCCACCGGCGCACTGGTCGCCCCGGACAGCTACTACGCGCGTATCCGCGAGATCTGCGAGCGCTACGGCGTGCTGCTCATCCACGATGAGGTGATGTCCGGCGCCGGACGCACCGGGCGCTTCCTCGCCGGCGAGCACTGGGACGTCATCCCCGACCTCATCGCCCTGTCCAAGGGCTTCGCCGCCGGCTACGCGCCCCTCGGCGCGATGGTCGCGCCCGGCTGGATGGTCGAGCCGGTACTCGACACCGGCGGGTTCATTCACGGCTACACCTATGCCGGCAACCCCCTCGCCTGCGCCGCCGGGCTGGCCGTGCTCGACGAGATCGAGTCCCGCGACCTGGTGGGCAATGCCGCGCGCATGGGCGAGCGGCTCCGGGCCCGGCTGGACGGGCTGGCGGAGCGCTTCCCGATGATCGGCGACGTCCGCGGCAAGGGCCTGCTGCAGGCCGTGGAGCTGGTGGCCGACCGCGAGACCATGGCCGTTCTGCCCCCGGAGCGCATGGCCGCGGCACGGCTGGTGGAGCTCGCCTACGAGCGCGGGCTGATCATCTACTGGCGCCGCACCCGCGGCGGCTACAGCGGCGATCACGTGCTGGTCTGCCCGCCACTGATCGTCGACGAGTCCCACATCGAGGAGATCGCCGCGACGCTCGGCGACGCCCTCGCGGCGCTGGAAGCGGAGCTCGCGGCGGCGAGGTAACCCCGCGGGGACGCCGCCACGGCGTCCCCGCGGACCGTCCCGTCCCCCTGGAACCGACAATCAACGGAGGCGCCTCGTGACACGCAAGGTCATCATCACCTGTGCGGTGACCGGCTCGGTGCACACCCCGACCATGAGCGAGTACCTGCCGGTCACCCCGGAGCAGATCGCCGAGCAGGCCATCGGCGCCGCCGAGGCCGGCGCGGCGGTGCTCCATCTCCACGCCCGCAACCCCGAGGACGGACGGCCCACGCCGGACCCCGGGGTGTTCATGCGCTTCCTCCCGCGTATCCGCACGGCCACCGACGCGGTGGTGAACATCTCCACCGGCGGCGGCATGCCCATGACCGTGCACGAGCGCATGCAGGCCGCGCTGCGCGCGCAGCCGGAGATGGCCTCGCTGAACATGGGCACCATGAACTTCGGACTCTACCCGGCGTTGTCGCGCTACGATCACTGGCGCTACGACTGGGAGCCGGCGTTCCTCGACGCCAGCCGCGACTTCGTGTTCAAGAACACCTTCGCCGACATCGAGACCCTGCTCGCCGAGCTCGGCGACGGCTGCGGGACGCGCTTCGAGTTCGAGTGCTACGACGTCGGCCACCTGTTCACCCTCGCCCATTTCCTCGACCGGGGACTGGTGCGGCCGCCGCTGTTCGTGCAGTTCGTGCTCGGCATCCTCGGCGGCATCGGCGCGGACCCGGACCAGCTCGCACACATGAAACGCACCGCCGACCGGCTGTTCGGCGACGACTACCGCTTCTCCGTGCTGGGGGCGGGCCGACACCAGCTCCCGCTGGCGAGCATGGGCGCGGCCATGGGGGGCAACGTGCGCGTGGGCCTGGAGGACAACCTGTTCCTCGACCGTGGCGTGCTCGCGCCCTCCAACGCCGCCCAGGTCGGGCGCATCCGCCAGGTGCTCGACGGGCTCGGCCTGGAGATCGCCACACCGGCGGAGGCCCGGGAGATGCTCGCGCTCAAGGGCGCCGACCGCGTGGCCTTCTGACCCGCCGCCCCCCCTTCAGGCGTCCCCCGACCGATTGTTAGACTGATCGTTCTATACAGTTCGGACGGGGGCGCAGCATGACCGTCAGCAAACGAGACGCCCTGCTCGACACCGCCGAGCGGCTCTTCTACACGGAGGGCTTCCATGCCACCGGGATCGACCGCCTCGTCAACGAGGCCGGCGTGGCCCGCATGACCCTCTATCATCACTTCCCGGCCAAGGAGGAGCTGGTCGCCGCCGTGCTCGCACGGCGCCACCGGCGCTACCTGGCGGTACTGCGCGCGGCACTGGATGAAGGCCCCGGGAACTCGGTCGCCCGGCTCGTCGACGCCCACTGCGCATGGCTCGCCGAGCGCAGCGCCCACGGCTGCATGCTGGTGAAGGCTATGGGGGAATACGAGCACCACGACCCCGCGGTCCACATCAACGCCCTCGCCTGCAAGCGCGAGGTCATCGGGGTCATCCGCGAGGCCGCCGCACGGGATGGCGCCGGCGATCCGGAACGGCTCGCCGGACAGGTCTACCTGATACTGGAAGGGGCGACCCAGGCGCTCCCGGTGACCGGGGCGGAGCGGATCCGGGCCGACGCCCGGGCGCTACTCGGGGCGATGCACGGCCGGGAGGCGCCATGACCCGGCGGGGCGTGACCGGCTTCGCAGCACTCGGCGCCGGGCTGGTCGCCCTGGGCTACGGCCTCGCCCGCTTCGCCTACGGGCTGTTCGTGCCCTTCATCCGGGAGACCCTCGGACTATCGCCGGAGGCGATCGGGTTCATCGGCGCACTGACGTTCGTGAGCTTCGTCGCCACCAGCCTGTTCGCGCCGTTTCTCGCCGAGCGCCTCGGCGCCCGGACCACGGCGGTCCTGGCGTCGGCGGCCGCCCTCGTCGGCCTGGCGGCCATCGCCGGTGCCCGCGGTGCCGGCGTACTGGCACTCGGGGTCGGCGCCTGCGGTGTGTGCACGGGGCTGATCATGCCGACGATGACCGAGGCGGTGCGCGCCTCGGCCCCGTCCGGCCTCCATGGCCGGCTCAACGCCGTCAACAACGCGGGCACCAGCATCGGTGTGGCCGCCGCGGCACCCGCGGTGCTCGCCTGGGCCACCGACTGGCGCAGCGCGTACACGGCCTTCGCCGCCGTGGCGCTCATGGCGGCCGTGCTCGCCTGGCGCCACCTGCCGGGACCGCGTCCCGGGGGGAACGGCGAGGCACCGGGCACGCGCCCTGCACTGGGCCGCGATCAGCGTCACGCGATGGCGACGCTGTCCGTCTTCGCCTTCGTCATGGGCCTGGTGAGCGCGCCGTACTGGGTATTCACCCCGGACCTGGTCACCGCCCTGGCCGGGGCATCGCCACGGCAGACCGCGCTGATCTGGCTCGCGGTAGGTCTCGCCGGGCTCGCCGGCGGCGGCACCGGCGACATCGTCCACCGGCTGGGCGCACCGCTGACCCACGGGGCCGCCCTCGGCCTGCTGGCCCTGGCGCTGGTGCTGATCGCCGCCGCGCCAGGCAACGGCGCGGTGGCCCTGCTCTCGGCCGCGCTGTTCGGCGTCGCCTACATGACCCTGACCGGGCTGCACGTGGTCTGCGGCGTGAGGATCCTGCACGACCGTCCCGCCGCCGGGGCGGTACCGCCGTTCACCGCTATCGCCGTCGGCCAGGTCTGCGGCTCGTCGCTCGCCGGCGTGCTCATCCCCGGGTTCGGTTACGCTGCGGTATTCACTGGCTTCGCGGCGGCGGGTGCGCTGGTCTGCACCGCGTCGGCCCTCGTGCCCGAGCGGGCGGGCGGTACGGCCCCGACCTTCGCCACAGACCATACCGGCTAGCGTCGGCCGGTGGCCGCTCAGTAGCCCAACAGATTCCGGCGCACGTGCAGCAGGTGCTTTTCGGTCAGCTCCCGGGCGAGCTGGCCGTCTCGCTCCTGCAGCGCGCCCACGATCTCCCGGTGCTCGTGCTGGTAGCCGAGCCGCCGCTCCTCCGTGAGGCTCGCCCGCTTGAGCTTGCCCCACTCGGCCTGACTCCGGGCCTCGTCTATCCGCTCGAATATCTCGATGAGGAACTGGTTGCGGGTCGCCCGGACCATGGCCGCATGCAGCGCCGCATCCCATTTCTCGAAGTCCCGCCAGTCCCGGGCCGCCTCGGCACGCTCCAGGCAGGTACGCATGTAGGCGAGATCGGCACCGCTCGCCCGGGTGACCAGTGCCTCCGCCACCGCCGGCTCGAGCATGAGCCGGACCTCCATCACCTCCGCCGGACTCGCATCGGCGCCGGCCGGCACGTCGGGGACACGATCCTTCGGCTGGCGCCCGGTCACGAACGTCCCCCGCCCGATGAAGCGGATGATCTTGCCGCTGGCCTCCAGGTCCCGGAGCACACCCCGGACCGTGTTGCGGGACAGGCCGAACTGCTCCACGAGCGCACGCTCGGTGGGGAGCTTGTCCCCCGGCGCGAGCTCGCCGGACGCGATGCGCTCCTCCAGATAGGCCTGTACAGCCTCCTTGCCGGTCGCGACGCCTGGACTCGTGGACACGCCACCTCCCTCTAATGCCATACCAAACAGGGCGAAATGGTTCACCGGAATTATACATCACTACGCGCGTCCACCGGTGCCATCCGGCTCGAAAAGCACGTGAACCGGCGCTTTCGGCGCCCTCCGCGACGCTTGACACCGATGCGGAACCAAATTAGGGTTTTTCTCAACCAATAAATAATGATTGGTTTAATTGGACCAAAAGGGACCGCCCATGAAACTAGTCACTTACCGCCACGACGGCGCGACACGCCTGGGGATTCTCGACGCGGACCGGGGACGCGTGTTTCCGGCCTCCGCGTGCGTCGCCGGCGCCCCGGAGAGCATGACCCAGTGGATCAACCAATACGGCGTATCGGTCCCCGACGCCTCCTTCGATGATGCCAAGGCCATCGGTCTCGACCAGGTCACGCTCATGGCGCCGATCCCCACCCCCGGGCGCAACCTCATGTGTGTGGGCAAGAACTACCTCGCCCACGCCAACGAGTTCTCACGCAGCGGTTTCGACCGCAGCGACGCCAAACGGTCCGCGGACGCACCGGAGGCGCCGATCGTTTTCACCAAGGCGCCTTCCAGTGTCATCGGTCCGGGAGCACGCGTCATCTATCCCGAAGGGATCAGCGAGAAGCTCGACTACGAGGCCGAGGTGGGCGTGGTCATCGGCCAGGGCGGCCGCGGGATCCGCGCCGCCGACGCGTATCGGCACGTGTTCGGATACGTGGCGGTCAACGACGTCACCGCACGCGATCTGCAGGCGCTTCACCGCCAGTGGTTCATCGGCAAATCACTCGACACCTTCTGCCCGATGGGACCATGGATCGCCACCGCGGACGAAGTGGACCCTGAGAATCTGAACGTCCGCTGCTGGGTGAATGACGAGCTGCGCCAGGAAGCCAACACCCGCGACCTGATTTTCGACATCCCGACACTGATCGAGACCCTGTCGGCGGGCATGACACTGCGGCCCGGCGACATCATCGCGACCGGAACACCGCAGGGCGTCGGGATCGGCTTCGATCCCCCCCGCTTCCTGCAGGTGGGCGATCGCGTCCGTGTCGCCATCGACGGGCTCGGCGAACTGGTCAACGACGTCACCTCCGCGTAAGACACCGGAAAAGCCGGACTAACCGCAAATTCGACGACAGGAGCGCAAACCAATGCACGCGGTCAACGGAAAACAACTCCTCGTGGAAGAGCACGGCGACGGCGAGGCCGTGATCATGGTGCACGGGCTCGGCGGCGACTCGAATGCCTGGGGCCCCCAGGCCAATATGCTGTCGCGCCATTTCCGGGTGATCCGCCCGGATCTCGAGGGCTCGGGCCTGTCACCGTGCACCGGCGAGCTGTCCATCGACGGCTTCGTCGACGACCTGCTCGCCCTGGCGGATTCCCTCGGCGTCGAGCGCGCCCACTGGGTGGGCCACTCGATGGGGACGATCGTGTGTCAGCACATCGCCGCACGGCACCCGGAACGTACGGCGAGCCTGGCACTGATGGGGCCGATCCTCGAACCCCCGGAGGCCGCTCGCAAGGGTATCCGCGACCGCGCCGCCGCAGCCCGGGACAACGGCATGATCCCGATCGCCGACGCCCTGTACCAGGGCAGCCTCGCCGCGGACACCCGCGCGCACCAGCCCGCGGTCGCCGCATTCGTGCGCGAGCTCGTCATGCGCCAGGCCCCGGAAGGCTATGCACGCACCTGCGAGGCGCTGGCCGCCGCACAGGCCGCGGACCTCGGAGCGATTGGCTGCCCGACCCTGCTGGTCACCGGCGACGAGGACGGGGTCGCCCCGCCCACCGCCGCCCGTGACATGGCGAAACGGATCGCCGGGGCCCACCTGGAGATCCTGCACCGCTGTGGCCACTGGACCCCGCTGGAACGCGCCAACGAGGTCAACCACGCGCTACTCAACCTGTATTTCCACAACCACGCCTGATGCCCCGCCGCAACGCGCGGCACCGGTGACTGACGCACAACGACAGAAAGCGGCACCGGGCGGCACGGCCGCCGCCCAAGCCGCACACGGGTACTGGCGAGAATGGCGCGCCGTCCCGGCGCGCCACGCCCGAGAATTGCACTGGAGGAGAGTGTCATGAGCGAGACCCTGTTCACCAACGTCAACGTCCTGGATTCCACCGGCAGCCAACCCTATGCCGGAGAGGTCCTCGTGCGGGACAACCGCATTGCCGAGGTCGCCGCGGGGAGCGGCCAGATCAAGGCCCCGGCGGCGACGGTCGTCAACGGCAGCGGCGCCACGCTGATGTCCGGCCTGTGCGACGCGCACACCCATCTGAGCTGGATCGACCAGGCAGGCCTGGACAAGATCGGCATCATGCCCGTCGAGGAGCACATCCTCGCGGCGGCCGGATCGGCCAAGACCTATCTGGACAGCGGTTACACCATGTGCTGCGGCGCGGCCGCCGCCAAGCCGCGGCTGGACGTGGTCATCCGGGACGCGATCAACAGCGCTCAGATCCCCGGCCCCCGCTATCTCGCGAACGGCCCGGAGATCTCCACCATCGGCGGCCTGGGCGACGTCAATCCCAGTCACATCAACGCCTACAGCTTCGTCGAGATGATCAACGGCCCGGAGGAGATGCGGCGTGCCGTGCGCATGCTGCTCAAGGAGGGGGTGGATCAGATCAAGCTGAATCTCTCCGGGGAGAACATCACGGGCAACGTCATGGCGGAAGAGACCACCATGTCCGACGAGGAAGCGGAGATGGCGGTACGCGAGGCGCGCCGCAAACCGGGGGTGCGCGTGTGCGCCCATGCCCGCAGCAACGAGTCGATCCGGATGTGCCTGCGCCTGGGCGTCGACATCATCTATCACGCGAGCTTCGTCGACGAGGAAACCCTGGACATGCTCGAGGAGGCCCGCGACAGGATATTCGTGGCACCGGGGATCGGATGGCTCGTGCAGACGGCCTACGGCGCCGGCGACTGGGGCCTGACCCCGGAGATCGCCGCGGACCTCGGCTACGTCCGCGAGCTGGAGGCCGCGATCGACTCGATGAAGCGCATGATCGAACGTGGGGTCAAGGTGCTGCCCGGCGGCGACTACGGCTTCGCATGGACGCCCCACGGGACCTACGCCAAGGACCTGGAGTACTTCGTCGACCTGCTCGGGCTCTCGCCGATGGATACGCTCGTCGCGGCGACCCGCCTGGGCGGAGAGATCATGAAACAGCCTGACGAGCTCGGACAGGTTCGCCCCGGCTTCCTTGCCGACCTGATCCTGGTCGACGGCGATCCACTCAAGGACATTCGCATACTTCAGGACCACGACCGTCTGCTCGCGATCATGAAGGACGGGCAGTTCCACAAGGCCCCGTCCGCCCGCATGAGCCATCAGCAGGAGGTGGCGTAAGCGCAATGCGGGAGCGTCCCCGCCGTTGCCCCGGGTATCTCGACTGCTTGAAAGGATCGCGGCCGTGGGGTGCACGCTAATGCTGACTAGCCCGTCTGGGGCGACGAACCGGGGGACGTCCTGACGTACGCCACCACGACCGCGACGTGAGAAGTATACAGGGGATCCCTGTGCATGACAATGATTCTCATTGCCATGCACAGGGATGGGATCACTCCCAGCTCAGGGCCCCGCCCGTCTGGTACTCGGTCACCCGGGTTTCGAAGAAGTTCTTCTCCTTGCGCAGGTTTGCCTGCTCGTCGAGCCATGGCAGGGCGTTGCGCGCGCCGGGGAAGGGTTCATCCAGGCCGACCTTGCGCGCCCGGCGGTTGGCGACGAAGCGGAACTGCTCGTGATGCATGTCCGCGTCGTAGCCGAGGATCGGGTCGCCGAGGAGGTAATCGGCATAGGCCCGCTCGGCCTCGTCCGCCTCCTCCCACATGGCAGTGACCGCGGCCGGGTCCGGGCGCACGCCCTCCTCCTGCATGATCTGGCGCACCACGCGCATGCCGAAGGTGAAGTGCATGACCTCGTCGCGCATGATGTACTGAAGCTGCTCCGCGGTGCCCTTCATCAGCCCCCGGCGCTGCAGCGAGAAGATCGGGCTGAAGCCGTTGTAGAACCAGCTCCCCTCGAATACCGCGGCGAAGAAGAGATAGGACATCAGGAACTCCTGCAGGGCCTCGGGCTCGGTGAGGTCGATGTCCGGGCGCAGCACCGCGTCGAGGCGGCGGTTGGAGAGCGCGATCTTGCGGTGGATGGCCGGCACCACGCGGTAGCGGTTGTAGATCTCGCTCTGCTCCAGGCCGATGGTCTCGATGCAGTGCTGGTAGGCCCAGGTGTGCATGGACTCCTCGTAGACCTGCCGGGCCTGGTAGATCTGCAGCTCCGGGGCCGACATCTTCTCCATCACCGCCAGGCCGATGTTGCGCATCGCCAGGATGTCCGCGGTGGTGAGGTAGGCGAGCACGTTCTCGTAGACGTGGCGCTCGGTGTCCGTGAGCCGGTGGTGGTAATCGTGCACGTCCTGGGACATGTTGATGTCCACCGGCGTCCAGTGGTTCTTGTTGGCCTTGAGGAAGTACTCCCAGGCCCAGGGATAGCGGAACGGGGCCAGCTGATTGATGTCCGCCTGGCCGTTGATCACGCGCTTGTCCTCAACGCGCACGGGCTCGGCGGCATCCGCGGCCCTGGGTTCGCTCCGCGCCGTGTTCTCGTCGTTCCAGCTCAGCATGATGTCACTCCGTCTCCGGTAATCGTCCGCGCCCCGGGGGCGCGGCGCCGTGTTACTGGCAGGCCTCGCACTCGGGGTCGTCGATGGCGCAGACGTCGGCGCCCTCCTCCCCCGCCGCGGAGACCGGTGCGGCCGTGGACTCCACCGCCGTCGCCCCGCGGGAGCGCAGGTAGTAGGTGGTCTTCAGACCGGCGGTCCAGGCATGGCGGTAGAGCGCGTCCAGGCGCGGACCGGAGGGCTCGGCCATGTAGAGGTTCAGCGACTGGGACTGGTCCAGCCACTTCTGCCGCCGGCTGCCGGCGTCCACGAGCCGGTGGGGATCCACCTCGAAGGCGGTGGCATAGAGGCGTTTGAGCTCGTCCGGGACCCGGTCGATGGGGCCGACGGAGCCGTCGAAGTACTTGAGATCGTTGACCATGACCTCGTCCCACAGGCCGTGGGCCTTGAGATCGCACACCAGGTACGGGTTCACCACGGTGAACTCGCCGGAGAGGTTCGACTTCACGTACAGGTTCTGGAAGGTGGGCTCGATGCCCTGGGAGATGCCGGTGATGTTGGCGATGGTCGCCGTGGGCGCAATCGCCAGACAGTTGGAGTTGCGCATGCCCACCTGCTGCACCCGCTCGCGTAGCGCCACCCAGTCCAGGCGCTCGGTGGTGTCGACCTCCAGGTGTCCGTCCCGCGCCTCGGCGAGCAGGCGCTGGGAGTCGATGGGCAGCACGCCGCGGCTCCACAGCGAGCCCTCGAAGCTGGCGTAGCGGCCGCGCTCGGCGGCGAGGTCCGTGGACGCACGGATGGCGTAGTAGCTGATCGCCTCCATGGACTCGTCGGCGAAGGCCACGGCGGCCTCGGAGTCGTAGGGCAGGCGCAGCCGGTAGAGCGCGTCGTGGAAGCCCATGAGCCCGAGCCCCACCGGCCGGTGGCGCAGGTTGGCGCGGCGCGCGGCGGGCACCGAGTAGTAGTTGATGTCGATGACGTTGTCGAGCATGCGCATGGCGGTGGTGACCGTGCGCTGCAGCCGCTCGTGATCCAGGGCACCGTCATCGATGTGGGCGGCGAGGTTCACCGAGCCCAGGTTGCACACGGCGATCTCGTCGTCCGAGGTGTTGAGGGTGATCTCGGTGCAGAGATTGGAGCTGTGCACCACGCCGGTGTGCTGCTGCGGCGAGCGCAGGTTGCACGGATCCTTGAAGGTGATCCACGGGTGGCCGGTCTCGAACAGCATGGTGAGCATGCGCCGCCACAGCTGCACCGCCGATATCCGCCGGGCGGTACGCATCTCCCCGCGCTCCGCCGCGGCCTCGTAGTCGCGGTAGCGTGCCTCGAAGGCCTCGCCGGTGAGGTCGTGCAGGTCAGGGACCTCGTCCGGGGAGAACAGTGTCCACTGCCCCTCCTCGTGGACGCGCTTCATGAACAGGTCCGGCACCCAGCAGGCGGTGTTCATGTCGTGGGTACGGCGACGCTCGTCGCCGGTGTTCTTGCGCAGCTCGAGGAAGTCCTCGATGTCCCGGTGCCAGACCTCCAGGTACGCACACACCGCGCCCTTGCGCTTGCCGCCCTGGTTCACCGCGACGGCGGTGTCGTTGGCGACCTTGAGGAAGGGCACCACGCCCTGGGAGGTGCCGTTGGTGCCACGGATGTGCGCCCCCATCGCCCGCACCCGGGTCCAGTCGTTGCCGAGCCCGCCGGCGAACTTGGATAGCAGGGCGTTGTCGCGGATGCCGGAGTAGATCCGGTCGAGATCGTCGCCGATGGTGGTGAGATAGCAGCTCGAGAGCTGCGGGCGCAGGGTGCCGGCGTTGAACAGCGTCGGCGTCGAGCTCATGAAGTCGAACGAGCTCAGCAGGTCGTAGAACGTCTCCGCCTGCGCCTCGCGGTCGATCTCCTCCAGCGCGAGCCCCATCGCCACGCGCATGAAGAAGGCCTGGGGCAGCTCGAAGCGGGTCTCGCCCACGTGCTGGAGGTAGCGGTCGTAGAGGGTCTGCAGCCCGAGATACCCGAACTGCAGATCCCGCCCCGCCTCCAGCGCGCGGCCGAGCCGCTCCAGGTCGAACTCCAGCAGCCGCGGGTCGAGCAGCTGCTCGTCCACCCCGCGGCGGATGTAGGCGGGGAAGTACTCGGCGTAGCCCGCCGTCATCTCCGCCTGGGTGGCCTCGCGGCGCTCGGCGTGGACGAAACTCAGCGCCTCCCGGCGCAAGGCGTCCAGCAGCAGCCGCGCCGCCACCGCACTGTAGTCCGGCTCGCGCTCGATCAGCATCCGTGCCGCCATCACCAGCGCCTGCTCCAGCTCCGTCTCGGTGACGCCGTCGTAGAGGTTGCGCCGTGCCTCGGTGAGCACGCGCTCCGCGTCCACGTCGTCCAGGCCCTCGCAGGCCTCGCGGACCACGCGCTCCAGGCGCGCCTCGTCGAGGGGATGACGGGTGCCGTCCGCGACGGTGACGTGGAACGTGGCCGGGACCGGCGGCGCCTCCGGAGGCTCGGCGGCCGCCCGCTCCCGGGCACGCTCCTCGCGGTAGAGCACGTAGGCGCGGGCCACCCGGTGCTCGCCAGCGCGCATGAGCACCAGCTCCACCTGGTCCTGGATGTCCTCGATGTGGACGGTGGCCCCCTCCGGCCGGCGGGCCACGGCCGCGACCACCTCGTCGGTAAGCCGGGCGACGGTGTCGTGGATGCGCCGGGAATCCCGGGCGGCCTCGCCCTCGACGGCGAGGAAGGCGCGCGTCATGGCGACGCTGATGCGCTCCGGGTCGAAGTCGGCGACGGTGCCGTTGCGCTTGACCACGTCCAGATCGACGCGCGAGGCGTGCCCGGCGGCGGGATCGCCGGCAACGGCGGCGTTTGCGGAGACGGTTTGCATCGGTGACCTCCAGATCGTGTCGATTCCCGGGAGGCCCCTACGCGGCGAAGGTGTGCAAAGCAGCTGTCCGCCCGCCACCGGCGGCGGGCGCGGGGTGTCGCTCTGCACCGGGTACCTCGGTCGCGAAGGCAGCCAGCGGTGGGGCCGGATGGCCCTGTCCTGGGAGGTGTTCGGGCTTCGCGGAGGACCGCGTTACCGTTGCGCGTCAGCCCCGGATTCTCACCGGTGTTCCCCTCTCGACACCACAACATATGGTGTCTTTTCAGGACTGCCCCTCACGATATAGCCCCTACCGCATTCTTGCAAGCCGGTTGACAACGCGAGCGCGGACCCTCGCGGCGGTCGGCGCCACCTGATTGTATGAAATATATTCACGTTTTTCTTTAATATAATCAGTTTGATTCACCTGCACCCGGCGCGCATGCTCCCCGGACCGATGGACGACGACCACACAGGAGGATCGATGGTCACGACACATACCCTCGGCTTTCCCCGCTTCGGCCTGCACCGCGAGCTCAAGCGTGCGCTGGAGAGCTACTGGCGCGGCGATACCGGCCGGGACGCCCTCGCGGAGACGGGCAGGGAGCTCCGTCACCGCCACTGGCGGCAGCAGGCGGACGCCGGCCTGGACATGGTTCCGGTCGGCGACTTCTCCTGGTACGACGGCATGCTCGACCACTCGCTGATGTTCGGCGTCATCCCCGAGCGATTCCGCACCGGCGACGACGACCGCGACATCGACACCTACTTCCGCATGGCCCGCGGCCGCGCCCCCACCGGCACGGATACCCACGCCTGCGAGATGACCAAGTGGTTCGACACCAACTACCACTACATCGTCCCGGAACTCGCTGCCGGTCAGCGCTTCGAGCTGGACGCGAGCCGGCTGCTTGCGCAGGTCACCGAGGCCCAGACCGCCGGCTACACGCCGAAGCCGGTACTCATCGGCCCCGTCACCTACCTGGCGCTGTCCCGCAACGATGACCCGGAAAACGGCCGGCTGGCGCTGCTGGAGCCGCTGGTAGCGGTCTACCGTGAGCTGCTCTCGCGGCTGGCGGAGGCCGGTGTCGAGTGGGTACAGATCGACGAGCCCGTGCTGGTCACGGATCTCGACGCCGAGTGGCGCGAGGCGCTGAGCCGTGCCCATCGCGGGCTCGCGGACACCGGCGTGCGCCGGCTGGTGACCAGCTACTTCGGCGGCCTCGGGGACAACCTCGACACCGCCGTTGCCCTGTCGAAGGAAGGCCTTCACGTCGATCTGGTGCGCGGCAACGACGATCCGGGCGCGCTCATCGCCGCCCTGCCCGACGACCAGATCCTGTCCCTGGGCGTGATCGACGGGCGCAACGTGTGGCGCACGGACCTCGGCGCCGAGCTCGACGACCTGGAGACCGCCCATCGGCGCCTCGACGAGCGCCTGTGGCTCGCCCCGAGCTGCTCGCTGCTCCACGTGCCGGTGGACGTCACCGCCGAGGAACGGCTCGACGACGAGCTCCGCGGCTGGCTCGCCTTCGCCGTGCAGAAGGTCGAGGAGGTCACCACCCTAGGCGCCGCCCTCAGCCACGGCCGCGAGCACGTGCGCGAGGCCCTGGCGGCCAGCAGACAGGCGCGCGAGGCCCGGGAGCGCTCGACGCGCATCCACCGCAGCGACGTGCGCGAGCGCGCCGCCGGGATCGACGCGGCCATGAGCCGGCGTGCCCACGCCTACACCGAGCGCGCCCCGGCCCAGCACGCCCGCCTGGCACTGCCCCTGCTGCCGACCACGACCATTGGCTCGTTCCCCCAGACCGGGGGCATCCGCAAGGCCCGCCGGGACAACCGCGCCGGCCGGCTGGACGACGCCGCCTACGCCGAGCGCATGCGCGAGGAGATCGCCTACGCCGTGCAGCAGCAGGAGGACGTGGGCCTGGACATGCTCGTCCACGGCGAGGCCGAGCGGAACGACATGGTCGAGTACTTCGGCGAGCTGCTGGAGGGCTTCTGCTTCACCCAGCACGGCTGGGTGCAGAGCTTCGGCTCCCGCGGCGTGAAGCCGCCGGTGATCTTCGGCGACGTCAGCCGCCCCGGCCCCATGACCGTGGAGTGGTCGCGCTACGCCCAGTCGCTCACCGAGCGGCCCATGAAGGGCATGCTCACCGGCCCGGTGACCATCCTGCAGTGGTCGTTCGTGCGCGACGACCAGCCCCGCTCGCGCACCTGCGAGCAGATCGCGCTGGCCCTGCGCGACGAGGTCGTGGACCTGGAGTCCGCCGGTATCGCCGCCATCCAGGTGGACGAGCCCGCCTTCCGCGAGGGCCTGCCGCTGCGCCGCGCCGACTGGGCGGACTACCTGGACTGGGCGACCCGGGCCTTCCGCCTGGCCACCAGCGGGGTGCGTGACGAGACCCAGATCCACACCCACATGTGCTATTCGGAGTTCAACGACATCATCGAGGCCATCGCGGCGCTGGACGCCGACGTCATCACCATCGAGACGTCCCGCTCCGCGATGACGCTGCTCGATGCCTTCGTCTCCTTCGAGTACCCCAACGAGATCGGCCCGGGTGTCTACGACATCCACTCGCCGCGGACGCCGGAGGTGGCGGAGATGAAGCGCCTCCTCCAGCGGGCCGCGGAGCTGATCCCGGTGGCGCGGCTGTGGGTGAACCCGGACTGCGGGCTCAAGACCCGGAGCTGGGAGGAGGTCATCCCCGCCCTGCGCAACATGGTCCACGCAGCCAACGAGCTGCGCGCCGCCTACCCGGACAGCCACACCGGCTGACCGGGATCCGCCCCGGGGCTCACGCGGCCCCGGGGCCGCGGCGCCCGGCGAAAACCGCCATCGCGCACGCGGCGACCACCAGCGCCGTGCCGACAGCCAGGCGCGGCGTGGGCTCCAGCGAGCCCGCCAGCGTCATCACCGCCGCCGCAACCACCGGCACGAGGTACGGCACCATCGACACCAGCCGCGGGCTGCCATGGCGTACCACGTGCCCCCAGCCGACGAACGCCAGGCCATAGGGGCCGATACCCAGCAACGCCCCGGCCAGAAGGGCCTCCGGCGGTAACGGCCAGACCAGCCCGCCGGCGACGGCCTGCAGGGCGAGCGCGACCGCTGCGGCCGCGGCGAAAAAGGCCGGATACGCCGGCGTCACTGGCCGCGAATAGCGTTGCAGGAACAGCGAGTAGCCCACCCAGCACAGCCCGGAGAGCAGCCCCGCGCCGTAGCCGAACCACACGGTATCCCCGCCGCCGCCGGCCCCCTCGCGCAGCACCGCGACCCCGGCCAGGGCGAGACACAGGGCAAGGGCCGTGACCACCGACGGCCGCCGCCCGGCACAGAGCGCCGCGACCACACCGAAGACCAGCGGCCACGTGTAGGTCACCACCACCACCGCGTGGGGCGGCGCATGGGCGAGGGCCACGAAGTAGAAGGCGAGCGCGCCGATGAAACCGCCCACCACGGCGATCCAGGCGTACCACGGGTGCTCACGCGCGGCACCCCGGAACGAGCCGCCGACGCCGGGCAGCACACGGCCCGTGAGCGCCGCGCAGGCCATCGCCATGCCGGTGAGCTGCAGCGCCGGAACGGACGCCGCCATCGCCCGCAGCACCGGCAGCAGGCCCCAGAGCACCACCACCAGGGCGGAGGTGACGATCAGACCATAACGGTTCTCCAGAATGCGATTACCGTTCTGCCCGATCATGGCGTCCCTCCGTTTCCCGGCCTGCACCGTGTACGTCGGCGGGGATTCTCGGGCAGAATCATTCCATCTGACTAACGAATTCTCATTACCTATCCATCAATATCCGTGATGACACGATGAGACAGCGGACCCTGGACCTGCGCGCCCTGCAGACACTCGTCACCGTGGCGGATGCGGGCAGCTTCACCACGGCCGCCCGGCAGCTGAGCTATACCCAGTCGGCGGTGAGCATGCAGCTGCGGCGACTCGAGTCGGAGCTCGGGATCACCCTGCTGCAGCGCGGCCCGCGCACCGTGCAGCCCACCCGCCAGGGCCAGGAGGTGCTCGGCTACGCCCGGGAGATGCTGCGGCTCAACGGCGAGGTCTGGCGGCGGATCGAGGACCGGGAGGTGGCGGGTACCGTGCGCCTGGGCATACCGGCGGATTACGCACTCTACCTGCCGGCCACCCTCGCCTCCTTCGCCGAGCAGTACCCGCGCGTGGAGGTGGAGGTCCGCTCGGAGCTGAGCGAGACGCTGGTCGCCCGGGTACGCGCCGGCGAGATCGACGTGGCCGTGGTCACGCGCCAGCCGCACTCCCCCGGCGGCACCCTGCTGCGGCGGGAGCCGCTGGTCTGGGTGGGTGCCCCGGGCAGCACCGCCCACGCCCAGGACCCGCTGCCGCTGGCGCTCTACCCGGAAGGCACCTGTGAGTTCCGCGCCGCGGCCACCAGCCGCCTGGACGACGCCGGCCGGCCCTGGCGGGCCGCCTACGTGAGCCAGGCGTTCGCGGCGCTGCAGTCGCCGGTCAGCGTGGGCCTCGCCGTGGGCGTGGCCACGCCGAGCATGCTGGGCCCGGGGCTGACCGTGCTGGACCCGGCGGAGACCGGGCTGCCGGCGCTCCCCGGCGTGGAGATCGCCCTGCACCGCAGTACCGGACGGCCCAGCGTGGCGACCCGGCGGCTCACGGAGCTGATCGTCTCGCGCCTGCGCGACGGCAGCCGTGAGCCGGACCCGGTGGCGTAACGGCGGACGGCGTCAGTCGACCGCGACCCGCAGGCGCTCGCGTACCTTCGGCGGCGCCGCGGGGGCGAAGCTCGCCCGCTCCGCCATTCGCGCGAACCACGCCCGCAGGTTCGGGAAGGTGTCCGGAACGTCCATGCCATAGGCCTGCGCCAGGGCGAAACGCGCGGTGAGCGCGGCATCGGCGATGGAGTAGACGCCGGCGAAGAACGCCCGCTCGCCGAGGACCTCGGCGAGATACGGCAGGCACTGCCCGCGCCAGGCGGCGACCCCGGCGTCGATACGCGCCCGGTCCCAGTCCTGCGCCGGCCGGTCGCGCTTCTCGAAGATGACCTCGCGCACCGCCCGGCCGACACGGTTGTCCGAGAAATGGGCGATGCTGCGGGCCCGGGCGCGCTCCCAGGCGTCGTCCGGCATCAGCCCGGGGCCGGTCTCGGCGAGGTATTCCATGATGACGGCGGACTCGGTGAGCACCCGGTCGCCGTCCTCCACCAGGATCGGCACGGTACCGGTGGGCGAGAGCCGTTCGCGCTCCGCCTTCACCGCCGGGTCGTCATGGGGCCGGTGGCGGTAGGGCCGGTCCTGCTCCGCGAGCGCGATACGCACCTTGAAGCAGAACGGGCACTCGGGCTTGTCGAACAGCTCGACCCCGGGGCGGCCCTCGCCGGTCTGTCGACTCATAGCGCCCCCATCACGGTCTTGAGGTTGCCGTAGGCCGGGCGGACCCGTTCGGCCAGCACTGCCCGGACCGTGTCGAAATCCCCGTCCCGCGCCGGCGCAAGCATGGCGTCACGAGCGGCGCGGTAGGCGCTCAGGGCGTCGCTGAAGCGTTCCACGGGTGCGTCCGGGACGCGCTCCAGGTACCGGTGCCAGTTCCGGTCGATACGCCGGTCCACGTCGGCGACCCGGCCGATGGGCGCCTCGGCCTCGGCCACCGAGCGCGAGTTCATGATCAGGATGTTGCAGACCCGCATCTCCTCCACCGCCTCCAGCAGGGCCGTCCGGGGGTCCTTGTCCGGGTTCATGGACGCCGTGACCTCCTTTGCAGTCGCCACCTTCTCCACGACCGTGCGCAGCTGCTCGTTGCAGCGCAGTGCCGCGTCGTCGGCGGACTGTACCGCCGAATCCAGGGATTCCAGCTCGTCGGCCATGCGCGAGAACGTGCCCAGCTGGGTACGGCATTCCGCCTGCAGGGTCTCCGTCATGGCGTTGGCTTCGCGGGCGTGGCGCGTGATCTCCTCCAGCGACGCCGCCGCCCGGGTGGCGAGATCGACGCTCTCGCGCACCTGTGCCCCCGCACCGGCCAGTGCGCCGGCCACGGACTCGGTGCTGCCGGTGATCCGCTCGAGAATGGTCTCGATGTCCGCGGTGGCGAGGCGGGTACGCTCGGAGAGCTCGCGGACCGACTCCGCGACCACGGCGAAACCGCGCCCCTGCTCCCCGGCGCGGGCGGCCTCGATGGCGGCGTTGAGCGCCAGCAGGCTGGTCTGCTTGGCGATGCCCTGGATCGTGCGGGCGATACCGCCGATCTCCTCCGAGGAGCCCACCACGCCCTGGAACTCCTCGACCACGCCGTCCACTGTCCGGGCCACGCCCTCGATCGCGCCGGAGGCGTCATGCACATAGCGGTGTCCGGCCTCGGCGTTGGCATGGGTCTCGCCCACGCTGGCCGCCGACTGACCGGCCGCGGCCGCGGTACTCTCGGAGCTGCGGCCCAGCTCCTCCTTCAGCGCCACGATACGGCGGGCCGTCTCCACCTGCCGGTCGGCGCTGGTGATCACGCCCGTGAACTGGGAGACCAGGGTCGCGCTGGTCACGGTCAGGTCCAGTCCGGCAGCGTCCAGCTCATCGAGCCGGGCGTCCGGCCCCTCACCCTGATCGCGGACACCCGGGGACACCGGGACCGGCTGTCTGCGCACCAGCACCAGCGCCGCACCGACCAGCGCCACAACGAAGGCCGGGTAGGTCGCCGCCCCGCCGTAAACCGCCAGGCCCACCGCCGCCAGCATGGTGAGGGCCCCTGCCATGGGCATCGGTCGCAGCTCCAGGGACCGGCGGGCATTCATAACCGTGCCAGCCTGAGTTCCCGGAGGTGCTCCACGACGAAGTCGATGCGGTCCTGCCCCCAGAAGATCTCGTCGCCCACGGCGAAGGTCGGCACGCCGAAGGCACCCCGCTCGTCCGCCACGGCCCAGTTGGCGTCCAGGTGTTCCCGGCGGGCCGGGTCGTCCGCCGCCGCGATCAGCGCCTCCGGGTCGAGGCCGATCCGGTCCGCCACCGCCCGCAACACCGCCGGTTCGCCGATGTCCCGCCCCTCGGCCCACTCCGCGCGCATCGTCTCCACCGTGTAGGCGCGCAGCAGCCCCCGCTCCTCGGCGAGCAGGGAGCCCGCGGCGGCACGGGTGGGATCGGTGGACGTGGGCGGCGGATTCACGGGGATCCCCATCCGCCGGGCGAAGCGCCGGACGTCCTGACGGGCGATGGGCATCTTCCGCTTCGCCCGCTCCGGCGGCGAGCGGCCGTGCCATCCGCCCAGGGGCCGCCAGACGAGGCGGACGTGGAAGTCGTCGAGCAGATGGAACATCCGCTTGGAGGCGAGGTAGCAGTACGGGCTGCGGAAGTTGAAGAAGATCTCCAGGTCCACGGACTCCATCGCCGGCCTCCCGCTCAGCCGCCGCCGTCGCGGCGGCGTTCCTCGGCGGTCTCGCCGCCGATGCCCCAGTGATCCAGGGGCACCTCCTGGACCACCACCCGTACGCGCTCGGCGGGCACGTCGAGGCTCTCGGCGATGGCGTGGGTGACATTGCGGATCAGCGCCACGCGCTTCTCCTTCGGTCGGCCTTCGAGGATATGCAGGTGCGCAATCGGCATGTCGGCGGTCTCCCTTGCGTGCACGGCGCGGGCCGTCGCCGTGACGGCCCGCGCCCGGTCTCAGAACGGAATGGTGACGATCACCCGGGCGGTGGTGCCCTCGGGGCGGTGCTCGCTGTGGTACTCGTCGTAGAGCGCGGCATCGAAGCTCATGCCCAGCGAGCGCGAGCGGTAGGTCACCTGACCGCCGACGGCGTGGACCTCGTCCTTGGGCGTGGGTACGCCCGCCGGGGCGTCGTCCTCGGTGAGCTGCCAGCTGTCGTAGCCCACCAGCCCCACGGTCAGCGCCGGGCTGAAGCTGTGGCTGATGCCCCACTCGGCTACCCAGTTGTCGCCCGGCTCGATGTCGGTGCCCTCGATGTCCGAGGCCATGGTTTCGTAGCGGTTGAGCAGCGAGACCGCCCAGGTGCGGTCCGCGGTGAGGTACCAGGTGCCGCCCAGGGTGAACATCACGTTGGAGTAGCCCTGGCCCACGGAGGCCGCCGCGGCCACGGGGTTGTCGTCGTCGTAGTCGCTGAACGCGTCGGTCCAGTAGCCGGCGGTGAGGACCGTGTCGTAGCGCTCGCCGTGCCAGGCGAGGACCAGCGGGCTGAAGAAGACGTCGCCGAGGCCGCTGTCGCTTTCGCTGAGCCCCATGGCGTCGACGTCCTTGTCCAGGATCGGGGCGATGGCCTCCATGCCGTAGTCCGCGCCGAGGAATTTCTTGTCGGTGATCCAGATCGCGCGGGGCACCACCGCCCGGACGGTGGCGCTGTCGTCACCGCCGGGGACCTCGCCGTCGTTGTCGCTGACGGCGTCGACCTTGACGTTGTCGGAGTCGTAGTAGACCCCGTAGGTGCGCAGGTAGAAGCCCGGTGGGGGGACCGTGGCCGCGAGACTGCCCTCCACGCCGGGGACGTAGTGCTGGGTGGCGTCGGCCGCGGCCGTCAGCGGCAGCAGGCCGGCCAGCCCCACCACCGCCCCGCCCGCGAGGTATCGTGTTGCTCGATGCATCTCTCTCCTCCTCGTCATTCTCTCGTTTCTCTCGCTGGTATCTGCGGTGTGCCGGGCGGCCCGGCACACCGCGGGAATCACTCGAAACGCAGGCTCACGCTGCCGAGCCCCTGGGCCCGGAGCGTGACGCTGTCGCCGGCCTCCACGGCCACCGCCGCGGTGATGCCCCCGGAGAGGATCAGGCTGCCCGCGGGGATGACCTCGTTGCGGCTGGCGAGCATGTTCGCGAGCAGCGCGATGCTCGCGGCCGGGTGGTTGACCACCGCCGCACCGGCGCCGACGCCCACGACCTCGCCGTTCTTCTCCAGCACCACGCCCAGGGTGCGCAGGTCCAGTGCCTCCGCCGGGGCCGCCGCCGAGCCGGTGACGAACCGGGACGACGAGGCGTTGTCCGCGATGACGCTGGGCAGGTCGAAGCGGAAGTTCTCGTAGCGGCTGTCGATGATCTCCACCGCCGGCACCACGAAGTCGGTGGCGGCGAGGACCTGGCCGACGTGGCAGCCGGGCCCGCCCAGCGCCTCGCGGGTGACGAAGGCGATCTCCGCCTCCACCCGCGGGTGGATGAGCGAGCCGGTGTCGATGGCCGCACCCTCGGGCTGCTGGAAGTAGTCCGCGAGGAAGCCGTAGATCGGCTCCTCCACGCCCATCTGGCGCATCTTGGCGTGGGAGGTGAGGCCCATCTTCATGCCCACCATCCGGTCGCCGCGGGCGGCCTTGCGCCGCCGGGTCGCCCACTGCACGGCGTAGGCGTCCTCGAAATCCATGTCCGGGTAGTCGTCGGTGATCTTGGGCACCGCGCGGGCCTGGACCTCGGCGGCGTCCAGGTGCTCGGAGAGCGCCTCGATCTGCTCGCTGCTCAGCGTGCTCATGCCTCGCCCTCCATCACGGCGGTGCCGGCCCCGGCGGACTGCTCGCGGGCACGGGCCATGTCCAGGGCGACGTCGACGATCATGTCCTCCTGGCCGCCAACCATCCGCCGCCGGCCGAGCTCCACGAGGATATCCGCGGTCTTCAGCCCATAGCGCTCCGCGGCCGACTCGGCGTGGCGCAGGAAGCTCGAGTACACGCCCGCGTAGCCAAGCGCCAGGGTCTCGCGGTCGACGCGCACCGGGCGGTCCTGCAGCGGCCGGACGATGTCGTCGGCGGCATCCATGAGCGTGTAGAGATCGCACCCGTGCGCCCAGCCCATGCGGTCGGCGGCGGCGATGAAGACCTCCAGCGGCGCGTTGCCCGCGCCGGCGCCCATGCCGGTGAGGCTGGCGTCCACGCGGTTGACCCCCTCCTCCACCGCGGCGATGGAGTTGGCCACCCCCAGCGAGAGGTTGTGGTGGGCGTGGATGCCGAGCTCCGTGGCCGGATCGAGGACGTCACGCAGGGCACGGACCCGGGCGCGGATGTCGTCCATGGTCATCGCACCGGCGGAGTCGACGACGTAGACGCACGTCGCCCCGTAGCCCTCCATGAGCTTCGCCTGCTCGGCGAGCCGCGCCGGCTCGTTCATGTGGCTCATCATCAGGAAACCCACGGTGTCCATGCCGAGCTCGCGGGCGGACTCGATGTGCTGGCGCGAGACGTCCGCCTCGGTGCAGTGAGTGGCCACGCGCACGAT
This sequence comes from Arhodomonas sp. KWT2, assembly GCF_041949875.1. NCBI lineage: Bacteria > Pseudomonadati > Pseudomonadota > Gammaproteobacteria > Chromatiales > Ectothiorhodospiraceae > Arhodomonas > Arhodomonas sp. KWT2. The sequence continues at coordinate 40,052 of NZ_JBHFPQ010000024.1, read as the reverse complement.
CCGGGCGCCGGCATCGTAGGCGGCCCGCAGGTCGTGGACGGTGCCGATACCGGGCAGCAGCAGCGTCGCCACCCGGGCGTGATTCACCGTCTCGGCCACCGCCTCGATCCACTCCAGGTCAGTGTGGGCGCCGAAGCCGTAGTTGAACGACGAGCCCTGCAGGCCATCGCCGTGGGCGACCTCGATGGAGTCGACCTTCGCCCGGTCCAGCGCCGCAGCGATGCGCCGCGCGTTGTCCACGCTGTACTGGTGGCGGATCGCGTGGGAGCCGTCACGCAGGGTGACGTCGGAGATATAGAGTTTGTTGGCCATTGTCCTTCCTCCCTCAGGCGGTGGCGCCGGCGCGCTCGCCGGCGTGCGCGGCGAAGCGCTCGGCGGTGGCCAGCGCCGCGGACGTCATGATGTCGAGGTTGCCGGCGTAGGCGGGCAGGTAGTGCGCCGCCCCCTCCACCTCCAGGAACACGGCGGTCTTCAGGCCCGTCACCCGGCCGATACCGGGGACGTTGAGCGGGCGGCTCTCATCGAAGCGCTCGAACTGCACCGACTGCTTGAGCCGGTAGCCGGGCACATAGCTCGACACCCGCTCGGCCATGGCCTCGATGGCGGCCTCGATCGCCGCCTCGTCGGCGTCCAGCGGCGAGAGGGTGTAGACGGTGTCACGCATGAGCAGTGGCGGCTCAGCCGGGTTGAGGATGATGATGGCCTTGCCGCGCCGCGCACCGCCCACCGCCTCCAGCCCCTGGCTGGTGGTCTCGGTGAACTCATCGATGTTCGCGCGCGTGCCCGGGCCCGCCGAACGGCTGGAGATCGAGGCGACGATCTCCGCGTAGCTCACCTCGGCGACGCTCGCCACCGCCGCCACCATGGGGATGGTGGCCTGGCCGCCACAGGTGACCATGTTGACGTTGTGCACCGACGGGTCCGCCAGGGTCTCCTCCAGGTTCACCACCGGCACGCAGTAGGGGCCGATGGCCGCCGGGGTGAGGTCGATGACCTGGATCTCTGGCCTGGACTGGCGCAGGACCGCGTCGTTGTGCACGTGCGCCTTCGCCGAGGTCGCGTCGAAGACCACCTCGATGTCCTCGAACTCGGGCATCGCCACCAGGCCCTCGACGCCGGTGTCGCAGGTCGCCACGCCCAGGCGCCGGGCCCGGGCCAGCCCGTCCGAGTCCGGGTCGATGCCCACCAGCACCCCCATCTCCAGGTGCTCGGCGTTGCGCAGGATCTTGATCATCAGGTCCGTGCCGATGTTGCCCGAGCCGATTACGGCCGCTTTCATGCTCATGGTCCGTTCCTCCGTCAGGATTCAGGGCGGCTCAGACGAACCGGCAGCCGGCCGTGCCGATGCCGCCGATGCTGAGGTGCATGGACTCGCCGGGCGCGATGGGGATCAGCGGCACCAGCGAGCCGGAGAGGATGACCTCGCCGGCCTTCAGCGGGATGCCGAAGGCACCGAGGGTGTTCGCCAGCCAGGCCACGCAGTTCACCGGCGAGCCCAGGGCCGCGGCGCCGGCGCCGGTGCTGACCACCTCGCCGTTCTTCTCCACGACCATGCCGGCGGTCACCAGGTCGACGTCCCGCGGGTCGACGATGCTGTCGCCGAGCACGAACAGCCCGCAGGAGGCGTTGTCGGCGACGGTGTCCTGGATGCGGATACGCCAGTCGCGGATGCGCGAGTCGACGATCTCGAAGCACGGCATGACGTAGTCCGTGGCCCGCAGCACCTCGGCGTTGCTCACGCCCGGGCCAGTGAGGTCGTGCTTGAGCACGAAGGCGATCTCGCCCTCGGCCCGGGGCGCGACGAGCTGCTCGCTGATGGGCAGCGCCTCGCCGTTGCCGTAGAGCATACGGTCCGTGAGGTAGCCGAAGTCCGGCTGGCGGACGTCGAGCATGTCCTGCACCGCCTTGCTGGTGACCCCGATCTTCTTGCCGATCACCCGCTCGCCGTCGGCCTCGCGGCGCTCGAGCAGCCGCATGGAGACGTAATAGGCGTCCTCGATGGTGATCTCCGGGTCGCGGTCGGTCAGCGGCTCGACGGCCTCGCGCCCGCGCAGCGCGGCGTAGAGCTCGTCGCCGTAGGCCCGGATCCGGTCGGTGTTCAACGACATGGGTTTCGCTCCCTACAGGCTGTCCCCGGCCTCGGCGAGAAAGTCCGAGACCAGGCGGTTGAAACGGTGGGCGTGCTCGATCTGGGTCCAGTGCCCGCAGCGGCCGAAGACGTGCAGCTGCGAGGGGCCGATGAGTTCATGCAACCGGTACGCGTTCTCCGGCGGGATGACCCGGTCGTCGCGGCCGTGGACGATGAGCGTCTCGGCATCGAGGGTGCGGATCTCGTCCTCGGGGCTCGCCATGGCGTCCACCCAGCGCTGGCGCGGTGCCGGGAACATCGCGGCGTAGGCCTCCTGCACCCCCGGCCGGACACTCGCCTGGTAACGCATCTCGGCGAGCTCGTCGCTCACCAGCTCGCGGCTGTAGGCGAAGATGTCCAGGAGCCCGCGCATGTTCTCCACCGAGGGGGTATAGCCCCACACGGCGTCGAGCCCGGGCGTGAGCTCGAAGGACACGCCGACGCTGCCCATGAGCACCAGCCGCCCCACCCGCTCGGGGTGACGGAGGGCCAGGGCCAGGGCGAGCCCGCCACCGAAGGAGTTGCCCACGATGTGGGCCCGGCCGATGTCCAGGGCGTCCAGGACGTCGAGGGCGTGACGGCACCAGGTGTCGAGGTCGTAGGTGATGCCCTCGGGGCGCTCGGTGTAGCCGAAGCCGACCATGTCGGGGGCGATCGCCCGATAGCGCCCGGCCAGCGCCGGGAGCGTGAGCCGCCAGTTGGCCCAGGCGCTCACCCCCGGCCCGGAGCCGTGGATGAGCAGCACCGGCGGGCCCTCACCCCGGTCGTGGTAGTTGGTCTCGAAGCCGCCGGTGCGGATGCGCCGGCCGATTTCCGGGTTGTCCGTCATCGCCGTGGCCTCACAGCTTGATGCATACATTGGAGAGCTCGGAGTAGAACTCCAGCCCGTGGACGCCGCCCTCGCGGCCGATGCCGGAGCTCTTCATGCCGCCGAAGGGCGTGCGCAGATCGCGCAGGAACCAGCTGTTCACCCACAGCAGGCCCGCCTCGAGGCGGCGGACCACGCGGTTGGCGCGGGCGAGGTCCCGGGTCCAGACCGTGGCTGCGAGGCCGTAGTCGGTGTCGTTGGCGAGCCCGACCACCTCGTCCTCGCTGTCGAAGGGACGGATGTGGCAGCAGGGGCCGAAGATCTCCTCGCGCACCACCCGGGCGTCATCGCCGAGGCCGGTCCAGATCGTCGGCTGGATCCAGGCACCGCCACCGAACGCCTCGGGCATCTCCGGGACCCCGCCTCCGGTGACCACGGTCGCGCCCTCCTCCTCGGCCAGGCGGTAGTAACCCAGGACCTTGTCCCGGTGCTCCTGGCTGATGAGGGGGCCAAAATTGACGTCCGGGTCCTGGCTCGGGCCCATCTTCAGCGCCTCGGCACCCGCCTTGAGGCGGCTGACGAACTCGTCGAACACGGGGCGCTCGACGTAGACGCGCTCGGTGCCGAAGCAGACCTGGCCGCAGTTGGCGAAGGCCGAGCGCATGGTCCCCTCGATGGCCTGGTCCAGGTCCGCGTCGGCGAACACGATCGCCGGGTTCTTGCCGCCGAGCTCGAAGGAGACGTCGCGGATGCCCTCCGCGGCGGCCTTCATGATCGCCGTGCCGGTGCGCGTCTCGCCGGTGAAGGTGACCGCGTCCACGCCCTTGTGCTGGGTGAGGTACTCCCCGGCGGACCCCGGCCCGAAGCCGTGGACGACGTTGTACACCCCCGCCGGTATGCCCGCCTCGTTCATCACCTCGCCGAGCAGCGCGGTGGTCTGGGGGGTCTCCTCCGAGGGCTTGACCACCACCGCGTTGCCGCAGGCGAGCGCCGGACCGACCTTCCAGGTCATCAGCAGCAGCGGCAGGTTCCACGGCGAGATCACGCCGATCACGCCCTTGGGCCGGCGGATGGCGTAGTTGAGCGCACCGGTGCCGTCCGGCGTGTCCATGTGGAAGCTCTCGGTGGGCACGTTCTTCACCAGGTCGGCAAAGATCTTGAAGTTGGCCGCGCCGCGCGGGATGTCGATGTGGCTGGCCATGGAGCGCGGCTTGCCGGTGTCGGCACACTCGGCGGCCAGGAACTCCTCGAAGCGCTCGTTGATGCGGTCCGCCACCCGGTGCAGGCGCGCCATGCGCTCGGCGATGGGCAGGTGGCCCCACTCGCCGTCGAGCGCCGCGCGAGCCGCGGCCACCGCACGATCGATCTCCGCCTTACCGCCCTCGTGGACCCGGGCGATGTTCTCGCCGGTGGCGGGGTCGATGTCGTCGAACAGCCGTCCGCTCTCGGAGGCGACGTACTCGCCGTTGATGAAGTGGCGTATCTCTTTCATCCCGTTCACCCAAGCCGTGGTGTGTCCTGTTCTCCCGCCCGGGGGATCAGCCTTCGCCGATGGCGGCGAGCCCCGCCCGGGCACAGATCCCGTCCTCTTCCTCACTGCCGCCGGAGACCCCGATGCCACCGACGCATTCACCGTCGACACGCACCGGCAGGCCACCGCCGAACATCACCAGCCGGTCGCGCTGGGCGAGACCGGCGCGGAGCTCGGCGTTGTCGCCCACGACGGCATCCCAGCCGGCGGTGTCCAGACCGAAGCTGGCCGCGGTGTAGGCCTTGTCCTCGGCGATACCGATGCTGTGCAGCGGTGCGCCGCCCATGCGCAGAAACGCCACCGGCGTGCCCGCGGCGTCGCAGACGGCGACGTTGATACGGATACCCAGCGCCCCGGCACGCTCGACCGCGGCGCGGGCCGCGAGCTGGGCCGCCTCCCAGTGGATATGCCGTGCCGGCTCCGTTGTGCGCATGGGGCCTCCTTCATATCGAGTAAACTACTAAATATCGATATTTTTAGAGAGAATGTATAATACATGGCCGAGTGTCAAGCCCGCTGATATAATTTCGCCATACCCACCAAACGAACGGCCGGACCATGCCGCAACAGGACGCCACCACCACCCTCTCGGACCGCGCCTACGACTGGCTCAAGCGCGACATCATCCGCGGCGTGTGGCAGCCCGGCAGCCGACTGGCCGTCAAGCAGCTCTCCGATCACTACGGCATCGGCGCAAGCCCGATCCGCGAAGCTCTGGCGCGGCTGGTCGGCGAGGGCCTGGTGCTGGTGTTCGGCCAGCGCGGATTCCGCGTGCCGCCCATCGACCTGGACGACCTCTGGGATGTCACCAACACCCGGGTGCTGATCGAGAACGAGGCCCTGCGCCAGAGCATCGAGCACGGTGACGATGCCTGGGAGTCGGAGGTCGTGGCCGCCTATCATCAGCTCGAGAAGCTCGAGCACGACCCGGCCACGGACTTCGCCGAGTGGGAGCGGCGCAACCAGCGCTTCCACGAGGCACTGGTGGCCGCGTGTCCCTCGCGCTGGCTCCAGCGCATGCGCGAGATCCTCCACGACCAGCACCGCCGCTACCGCTTCCTGAGCAGTCAGTACGCGCCCGGCCGGGACATCCCTGCCGAGCACCGCGCCCTGCGCGACGCCGCGCTGGCCGGCGACACCGGCACTGCCATGAGCGTGCTGCGCGTGCACATCGAGCGCACCGCGCACACCGTCGAGCGCATGCTCGCCGCCGGCGAGGCCGCCCTCGAGGAGGCGGCCTCGTCCTGACCCGCGGCCCATCCCGCCGCCTCAGGTCACCACGGCCAGGAAGTTCTCGTTGAGAACCCGGTCGTGGTAGAAGATCGCCTTGCCGAGGCTGTCCGCCGTCCAGGTGATGGTCGGGTGATCCGGGTACCACGTGCTGCCGCCGGCGAAGACCTCGTTGCGGTTGCCCGAGGGGTCGAAGAAGTAGATCGTCTTGCCCCGGGTGATGCCGTGACGGGTCGGTCCGATGTCGATGGAGATGCCGTACTTGGACATGATGTCGGCGGCCCGCAGCACCTCCTCCCAGCTGTCCAGCAGGAACGAGACGTGATGTAGCCGGCCGGGCTCGTCGTGGCGGATGAAGGCGATGTCGTGGGCCTTGTTGGAGCACGACAGGAACGCGCCGACCAGGGTCTCGCCGTCCAGGACCTGCTCGGCCAGGTCGAAGCCCAGGACCTCGCGGAACAGACGCAGGCTGCCGTCGAGGTCCGTGCCGTAAAGCAGACAGTGGTCGAAGCGGTTGGCCGCCATGCCGCCCACCGTGTCCACGAAGGCCTCCGGGTTGGTGGTCCCCACCTCGTTGCCGTAGAAGTCCTTCTCGGCATAGAGCTCGAAGTGATGGCCGGTGGGCGAATCGAAGCGCACGCGCTCGCCGCAGTGCGCGAGCTCGCCGGCAGGGATGCGCTCGACGCGGCAGCCGAACTCAGCCAGGGCCTGTTCCAGGCGGGCCAGGGCCTCGGCGTCGCGGACCTTGAAGGCCATGAAATCCATGCCCGACTCGTCCGCCTCGCGCAGCACCAGCGAGAACCAGTCGTACTCGTCCCATGCCTTGAGATAGACCCGTCCCTCGCGGTCGCGGGCGGTCTCGATGAGGCCCACGTGATCGGTGTAGTGGCGGACGGCCTCGTCCAGGTCCATGACCCGGATGCCGACGTGTCCGGGCCGCAGTACGTCCTTCTGGGACATGATGTTCTCCTCCTCGATGGAATGGTCGATCGGCCTCAGCCCGGCGCGTTGCGGGTGAAGCCCTTGCGCATCGCGCCGACGACGCGCAGCAAGACGTCGCTGCGCGGGTGGCTCCGGCAGGCCAGGACACGCCCGGCGGCACGCTCCGCGTCGTCCACATGGGCGCGGCTCATGCGGGCCGAGACCACCTCGCCGGCAAGGATCTCGACCTTGCACACCCCGCAGCCGCCGCCGCGGCAGCCCACGGGGATGCCGCGGCGGCCCAGCCGCTCCATGGCGCGGAGCAGGCTCTCCTCCGCCGGGCAGCGGTAGCGCTCCCCGGTGTCGGCGATCTCGATATCGAATGCCGGAATCCGGTCGTGCCGGGACATGCCCTCTCCTCCCTGCCGCCGCCCCGCACGGGGCGGCGGACCGTGCTCACGCCACGCGGCCGGCCTGGCCGCCGCCTTCGTCCTTGCGGTCGCGCTCGCGGCGGATGAGGGACTCCAGGCGCTTGCGCACCTTCACCGGGGCGACGTCGTTGCTCATGAGCACCGGGTTGAGTTCGAAGAAATCCGCGGTGCCCATGCGCTGGTGAACGGCCTCGATGATCGGCACGTCCTCGTCCTCGAAGGCGCCGTGCATCGCCCGGATCTTCTGGGCGTTGTACTCGCCGTCCTCTTCCCGGTGATTGCGCCGGGTGGCGAAGAAGTAGTGGGTGCTGTCCACGGTCTCCGGCGTGGTGGTGTGGAGGTCGTACTGCCCGGTACAGCCGTCGAGGTCGAGCGCGGCATTCTCGTCCTGGGTCGCCCCGAGGGAGAGCTGGATGTTCGCCGGCGGCGTCCAGGTGATGTGGAAGAAGTGCCGCGCCTCGCCGTCGGGCTCGGGCAGGAACTGGTTGAAGATCAGCATCGCCGGCGTCTGGCGCCACTCCCAGCGCGCGGAGACGTACGCGTCCGTGTCCTCGACCTTCGGGATCAGCGGGGTAAGCTGGCCCCGCGTCGTGATGATCTCGCCGTGGACGTGATCGATGTGGCTGAGGTCCATCACGTTGTCCATGATGAGCTCGTAATTCCCCTGCACCGGCATGTAGGTGTAGCCGACGCTGTTGGGATGGCCGCTGACCAGCTCGCCGTGATCGGGCACGGCGTCGTAGTCGGCGGGCTCGTCGCCCATCCAGATCCACAGGAAGCCGTCGCGCTCGACCAGCGGATAGCTCGCCACCTGCGCCGCCTTCGGGATGTGCTGGTTGCCGTGGGGGTTGTGGGTGCACTGTCCGGCGCAGTCGAAGCGCAGGGCGTGGTAGAGGCAGACCACCTCGTCACCCTCCCGCCAGCCCATGTGCAGCGGCGCGAACCGGTGCGGACAGCGGTCGTGCAGGGCCACGGGGGTACCGTCCTGGCGCCGGTAGATGAGCACCGGGGTATCGAGCAGGGTGCGGTGGAAGAACGCCTCCTCCCCCACCTCCGTGGCCAGGGCGGCGACGTACCAGGTGTTCATCAGATACGGACGCTCGGTGTGTGCGTGCATCGCTCTCTCTCCTCTCTTCTCGGCTTTGGTTGACGCTTGCGGGCGCCGGCACGGCGGTGCCGGCTCAGAAGTCCAGGACCAGGCGCGGCGAGTGCGCCCGCGAGCAGCAGGGCGTGAACCAGCCCCCGCTCGCGTGCTCCTCGTCGCTGAAATGCATGTCGCGGTGATCCGGCTCGCCGTCGAGCACCCGCATCGCGCAGGTCCCGCAGATGCCCTGCTCGCAGGACACCGGCACCTCGACGCCGCCGGCGGCGAGCGCCTCGACGACGGTCTCCTCCGGACCCACGTGGATCACGCGGCCGCTGCGGGCGAGCGCCACGTCGAAGCCGCCGTCCTCGGCGGCGGGGGCGGCGGCGCCGGCGAAGTGCTCCAGGTGGACGCGCGCCTCCGGCCAGCCCGCTTCGGCCGCCGCACCGGTAACGAAGCCCATGAAGCCCGCGGGGCCGCAGACGTACAGACGGGCCCCGTCGCCCACCCCCGCGAACAGCCGCGCCGGATCGAAGCGCTGGGCGGGGAGGCCGTCGTCGAAGTGGCTGTGCACGCGTGCGCCGAACGGGGCGCAGCGCAGGCGCTCGAGGAACGCCGCTCGAGCCGGCGTGCGTGCGCAGTAATGCAGCTCGAAGGAGGCACCACGCGCGTGGAGCTCGGCGGCCATACTCATCAGCGGCGTTACCCCGATGCCGCCGGCGACCAGCACCGTATGGGGCGCCTCCGCCAGCGGGAACTGATTGCGCGGACCACCGAGGCGGAGGCGCGCCCCCACCGTCAGGTGCTCGTGGGCGCACCGGGAGCCGCCGCGCCCGTCCGGCTCGAGCAGGATGCCGAGCTCGTACCGGGTACGCTCGTGAGGCGGATTGCAGAGGGAATACTGGCGTACGGTGCCGTTCGGCAGATGGACATCGACGTGCGCGCCGGCGGTGAACAGGGGCAGTTCGCCGCCGTCCGGTGCCTGCAGCTCCAGGTTGATAACGCCCTCGGCCGCCGCCTCACGGCGGGTCACCACCACGTCGAAGCCGTCTCCGCCGGCCGTTGCGTGCTCGTCGCTCATGGCTGACTCTCTCTCCTGTCCCCGCTGGTGCGGTGCCGATACCCGCGGTGCTCCAGGCACCCGCGTGGACGGCGTCCGCGTCGTTTGCCGCCCTTCATTGCAAGGGCCGGGCCAGGACGAGCTTTTTATCGATAACGTCCTCGTTACACGATTTTTTGGTAACTCATCGACATTAATATTGACGCGGCGGGCCGCCGCTGTTCAGTATTTGCGGAAAATCAAACGCCCGGGTTTCCGGATATCCCGCAACCCGGCAGGCGCGCATGGAGGCGCTGCAGGAGGAGTCCCATGACCGCCAGTCCGGATACCGGCGCCGCCGCCAGCGCCGGCGTGCTTGCCGAGCACCTTCACTTCTCCCCGGACGCGGGGCACATCCAGCTCTTCGACCAGCGCATGCTGCTCATGCACGCCACCTCGCTGGCCGAGCTGCGCCGCGAGCTGATCGCGGAGCTGGGCACCGCCCGGGCCCGCGATATCCTTACGCGCCTGGGCTACCAGCAGGGCTTCGAGGACGGTCAGCGCATCCGCCGGATCGCCACCGCCGATCCCGCACAGGCCCTGCCCCTGGGGCCACGCCTGCGGGAGATGGAGGGCTTCGTGCGCAACCAGCCCATCGAGGCGATGCAGGTGGACCTGGAGCGCGGCGAGTTCCGGGGGGATTACGTCTGGGGCGCGTCCTGGGAAACCCAGGCACACCTGCAGCATTTCGGGGTCACCGGCGAGCCGGCGTGCTGGGTGATGGTGGGGTACGCGGACGGCTACTGCACGGCGGTCACCGGCATGCCCATCCACTGGCGCGAAAGCGAGTGCGTGGCCATGGGCCACACGCGCTGCCGGGTGATCGGCCGGCCACTGTCGGAGTGGGAGCACCTGGACCGGCAGGACGCGGGATTCCTGCGCATCGACAGCTTCGTGGGCGCGCGGGACCTCGGCTACGGCGACGACATCGGCGGCCCGGCGGGCAACGTCCAGCACTTCGAGGGCTTCGTGGGCGCCTCCGCGGGCTTCAACAGCGTCGCCCATCTCGTACGCCGCGTCGCGCCCACGGACTCGACGGTGCTCTTCCGCGGGGAAAGCGGGGTGGGCAAGGAATGTTTCACCCGCGCGCTGCACTCGATCAGTCCGCGCTCACAGGGGCCGCTGCTGTCGGTCAACTGCGCGGCGATCCCGCCGGACCTGGTGGAGGCGGAGCTGTTCGGCGTCGAGCGCGGTGCCTACACCGGGGCCGACCGCTCCCGGGCCGGGCGTTTCGAGCGCGCCCACGGGGGCACGCTGTTCCTCGACGAGATCACCAGCCTGCCCCTGCCGGCCCAGGGCAAGCTGCTACGCGCGCTCCAGGAGCGCGAGATCGAGCGCGTCGGCGGCACCGAGGTCCGCCGGGTGGACGTGCGTGTGGTGGCCGCCGCCAACCTCGACCTGCGCGAGGAGGTAAAGGCCGGGCGCTTCCGCACCGACCTGTTCTACCGGCTGAACGTCTTCCCCATCGAGATACCGCCGCTGCGCGAGCGCCGCGAGGACATCCCGCTGCTCACCGCGCTGTTCCTCACAAAGAGCGTCAAGCGCTGCGACAAGACCGTCCACGGGCTCACCCCGCGGGCCTACGCCGCCCTCAACGACTACGACTGGCCGGGCAACGTGCGCGAGCTCGAGAACATGATCGAGCGCGGCGTCATCCTCGCCGACCCGGAGGGCAGCGTCGACGTCCAGCACCTGTTCGCCGGCGGCGAGCAGCTCACGAGCACCGCCTTCGACCTCGCCCCCGGCGGCTCGCTGGTGCCCAGCCACGATCCGGAGCGGGCGGACGTCACCGAGCGCGAGCAGCGCCTCGCCGACGAGCTCATCGAGCGCCTGCCGTCCTTCGAGCGTCTGGAGCGGCTGATGATCGAGCGTGCCCTCGAGCGCACCGGCGGCAACGTCTCCGCGGCCGCCCGGCTGCTCGGTCTGCGTCGGGGCCAGGTGGAGTACCGGCTGAAAAAGGGCGACGCCCCGGGCGGCGGTCGGGCATGAACGCACGGTTCAGCCGTACAGCCAGCCCTTCAGCAGCCGGGTGACCCGCGGCATCACCACATAGGTGAGCAGCACCACCTGCACGGCCACCACGATGAACAGCGCCACCGGCCCCGGCAGGCCCGCCGTCACCGGCGAGAGCGCCCACTTGACCAGGCTGAGCATCAGGTAGACCACGACGGTGAGCGTCAGCGCCATCTTGTGGGGCGAGGGCTTCGCCGCCGCCGGCACCTCCGGCAGGTCGAACCAGAACTCCAGGCCCGTGACGCGCTTGATCGCCGCCTCGCCCTCGACGATGTCGTCGAGGGCATCTACCCACTGGCGCCGCTCCGTGGACTGCTCCCAGGCCCGGCAGTGGGCGTAGGTATCGAAACGGTAAATGAGCACGTACTCGTTGTCCGTCTGCGCCGAGGGACGCAGGACATACGCCCCCAGGTGCCCGGGGAACGCCTCGGCGGCGTGGACGATACCGCTCACCCAGCGCTCGTACTCCGCCTCGCACCCCGGGCGCACCCGGCGGGCGACGCTGACCGTCACGGGCCCCTCGCTGCCCGGGGTGGTCTCGGTCACGGCTGCGGCCATGGGACTCCTCCGTGTCCGCGGCGCCCCGCCGCGGGGGCGCCGTGCGGGGATGGGCTCACGCGCCCTCGGTGTACACCGTGGTGAAGGCCTCGTTGAGCTCGCCGGTGTGGTAGAAGATGCCACGCCCGAGCTCATCCTCGGTCCAGGTGATCACCGGCATGTCCGGCTGGGCGAGGTAGCCGAGGCCGGCGAAGGTCTCGTTGCGGTTGCCGGAGGGGTCGAAGAAGTAGATCGTCGCCCCGCGGGTGATGCCGTGGCGCTGGGGCGTGACGTCGATCTTGACCTTGTTCTTGGCCATGACGTCCGCGGCCTTGAGCACGTCCGACCACTCGTCGAGGAAGAAGGCGCAGTGATGCAGGCCCTTCACCGGCCCGCCGACGAAGGCGATGTCGTGCGGGGTGCTGGTGCGGGCGAGCCAGGTCGCGGCCTTGATGTCGCCGTCGGGGCCGACCAGCACCTGCTCGGTGAGCTTGAAATCCAGCACGTCCTGCATGAAGGCGGTGGACTCCTCGACCTTGTTCACGCCGCTCTCCGGGTCGAGCTCGCACATCAGCAGGGCGTGATCGAGCCAGTGCACGCCGGCGCCCTTGAGTCCGTCCGGCCACGGCTCCGGGTTGGTGGTGCTCACCGCCTTGCCGACGTAGGTCTTCTGCGCATAGAGATACATGAGGTGACCGCTCGGCAGGTGGAAACGCAGGCTGCGGCCGCAGTCCGGCAGCCTGCCGGCGGGGCACTCCTCGACCTCGACGCCGTAGGCCTCGATGCGCCGGCGGAACACGTCGAGGTCGTCGTCCGACTCCACCTTGTAGGCGATGTGGTTCATGCCCGCCCGGTCCGAGGGGCTGAGGATGACGGAGTACTTGTCCCACTCGTCCCAGCCGCGCAGGTAGACGTTGCCGTCGCCGTCCCGGTCGGCGCGCAGCAGGCCGAGGACGTTCTCGTAGTGGTGCAGGGCCGCGTCCATGTCCAGCACGCGGATGTTGATGTGGCCGATACGCATGACACCCATGGTGTGCTCCTCCTGGTGATTGCGATGGGCGCGCGGTGCGCGCCGATTCCCGTTCAGACGAACCCGTAGCGCGGCCGTGTCACGGCCTTGTGCAGTTTTCCGACCACCTCCACCGAGAGGTGGCCGCGGGGGTAGCAGCGGCAGGCCAGGACGTAGCCCTGACGCTCCTCCGCCTCGGAGACATGGCTGCGGCTCATGGCCATCGTGGTCACTTCGCCGGTGACCCGGACCTTGCAGACCCCGCAGCCACCGCCGTGGCAGCCCGAGGGGATGCCCTTGCGGCCGAGGCGTGCCATGGCCTTGAGCAGCGTCTCCCGGGCCGGGCACTGGTAGACCTCACCGGTATCGGCGATGCGCACGTCGAACACCGGGCACGGCGCTTCGTCGCTCATGGCCTCTCCTCCTCCCTGTCGGCCGCCGTCTCAGATGGACTTGAACAGCGGGCTCTTTCTCTGCTGCTGGGCGGCGTCCGCCGCGGTGATGAACTTCTCCATGAAGATGTCGCGCTCGAACAGACGCCCGCGCATGAGGGTGGTGAGGCAGGCGTCGATCATCGGCGGCGGCCCGCACAGGTAGGCCTTGTGGTCGCTGAACCGGCCGCCGAAGTGCTCGTTGGCGACGTCGGTGACGAACCCGGTGGCCCCGTCCCAGTCGTCCTCCGCGTTCGGCTCGGAGAGCGCGGGCACGTAGGTGAAGTTCGCGTGCTCGGCGGCCAGCGCCTCGAAGAAGTCGTGGTAGTAGAGTTCGGCGCGATGGCGCTGGCCGTAGAACAGCGTGATCTCGCGTTCGTCGCCGGACTCCAGCAGGTCCAGGATCATGGACTTGGGGCTGGAGAGCCCAGTCCCGCCGGCGAAGAAGATCACCCCGCCGGGCGCCGACCTGCGCACGAAGAAGCGCCCGTAAGGCCCCGAGACGTGGAGCCGGTCGCCCACCTGCAGCCGCTCGTGGATGTAGGTGGTCGCCTCGCCGCCGGGAACGAGGCGGACATTGAGCTCGATCACGCGCCGCTCGGAGGGCGCGTTGGCCAGCGAGAACGCCCGCGGCATCTCGACGTCCGGCAGGTGGAGATTGACGTACTTGCCGGCCTGGAAGTCCATGTCCCGGTCGAGCTCGATGAACACGCCCTTCGCCGTGGGCGAGAGGTCGACGATGTCCACCACCGTGCCCTCGTAGTCCTCCACCGGCTGGACGACCGCGTCCGGGTCCTCCTCGATGTCGGCCTCGATGGTCACGTCCGACAGCGCATGGGCCACGCACGCGAGGGTGTAGCCCTCCTCGCGCTCGAACTCCATGAGCGCGAAGGGCGAGGCGTCGTCGTCCTCGACCTCGCCCTCGAGCACCTGCACCTTGCAGGTGCCGCACAGGCCGTGGCAGCAGGCGTGGGGCAGGTACAGCCCCTGCCGCAGGGCGGCGTCGAGCAGGCTCTGCTCGTCCTCCACCTCGATGGCCTCGCCCACCGGTTCGATGCTCAGCTCGTGCGACATTGGCTCCTCCTCCCGATGGGGTCTCTCAGGTGGCCACGCCGCCGATGCCGTTGAGGCCCGGCGTACGGAAGCGGATCACCGACTTGTGGCCGATGCCCTGGTCGGCGAGCCCCGCGTCCATGTCCGGGACGAAGGGCTCGCCGTCGACGTTCCACTCGACGGCATCCCAGTCGATGTGCGCCCAGTCCGGATGGGTCGCATACGCCCCCGGGAGGACGTCGCGGACCAGATCCCGAAAGGGCATGTCCGGCGGCAGCGGCAGGCACACCGGCGAGCAGAACATCAGGTGCTGGTCCCAGCCGATATACACGAGCTGGTTCCCGTGGAAATTCTCCTGCCGGTCCGCCGGCGTGGCGCGGTAGTCGTACATCGCTTGCACGGGCATTGCTCTCCCCTCCCCTACTCGTTGACCACGGCCTGGACCTCGCGGTCCGCCTCGGTGTCGGCCATGCCCTTCCAGCGCAGCCAGTTGGCGCGGTCGTTGGACTCCAGGTATTCCTTGTTGTCCTGGCCGTCGACCAGGTGGTAGTACTCCAGGACCTCGGGGATGGACGCGCCGCCGCAGTTGCCCTGGTAGATCTGGTGCACCGGCAGCCAGGCCTGCACGTACTTCTCCGGCTCGTCGTCGAAGATGTCCTTACAGCCATCCGAGCAGAAGTGGTACTGCTCGCCGTTGTACTGGGAGCTGCGGTAGCAGATCTGGGTGGGGTCGTCCGGCTCCGTGAAGAGCATTGGGACCTGGCAGGTCTGGCAGAGCATGGGCAGCGTGGGGTTGTACCAGCGCCCCTTCTCCTTCGTGTGTTGCCGCCAAAACTCGAAGCGCGGCCGGTAGTACTTGTCGAAGGTGTCCGGGTACTTCTCCGAGAGCCACTGCATCTCGGACTCTTCCGGGATCCAGGTATGGAACGCGGCCGCATGGCCAAAATTGTGGAATGTCGCCCACAACTGATGGGAAAGGTGCTCCTTCTCCTTGACCGAGACCTCCCAGTACTTGGGCATGCGGATGCCGTAGCGGGAGAGGTCCTCGAACAGCGCACCGCCGTTCTCCTCGAAGTACATCTCCCAGGCCTCCTTCCAGGACATGACCCGCTTGGGCAGCATGTAGTCCATCATCATGGAAACCAACGAGAGCAGGCGGTAGCCGCGCCAGAACCACTTGTCGATCCACTTCTGGACGATGGGCACGTTGCGCTCGTCCTGCTCGAGCATGAACTTGATCACCTCGAGCCCCAGGGTCATGTGCCGGGATTCGTCCGACTGGGCGGAGAAGCCGAAGGTGACCGTGGCCATGTCACCGTTGTAGGCCGCACCGGACATGAACGGCATGAACAGCAGGTTGGTCAGCACGTACTCGAAGGAGAACGAGATCGCGGTGACGAACTCGAACGGCCCCGCCGACATGGCGTCATCGAAGAACGACTTGGGCACGGACAGGTACCACACCCGCTGGTGCATGTGGTTCCAGTCGTGGAAGCCGTTGAAGTACTTGTTGTACTGGCTGATGGTGTGGATCTGGGTCTGGCAGTGGCGCAGCTCGTCGATGGACTGCATCTGGCAGGCCACCTGCGGGCCGACACCGCCGAACTGCCGGCCGGCCATGGCGAAGCCGCGGTGGGCGGCGTACTCCAGCGGCGAGATCCCGGTGAGGAAGAGCTTCAGGGCGTTGACGTAGCGTGCGTCGGTGACGTTGAGCTGGCCGTTGTTCTGCGAGAACGCATCGATGATGGAGTAGAGCTTGCGCTCCTTCTCCGCCTGGTACTTCCAGTAGGCGTCCACGGTCAGGCGGAAGGGGTCCTCCCACTTGTCCCAGTCGTGGATGTGAATACCCTCGAACTCGGTCTGCGGGAAGATGTCCGACTTCTTCTGGTAGGTCGGCTCCCACGCGAGATCCCGGGTGAATTTCTGGTACTTCTCTCGCAGGTTCAGTCGCTTGGCTGCCATTACTCGACTCCTCCTCGTGTTCAGTCGCCGCGATGGAGGACGAACGCGTCGTCGTCCTCATCGATGTTGCCGGACAGCGAAATAAGGTTGATGTGCAGCTCCTGGGGGTCCCAGTCGCGCCCGATCAGGTCCTCGACGGTTTCGCGGCGGACCACGATCCGCCCGGGCGCGTCGATCTTGACCATGGCCGGGGCGTACTCGACCCGGGCCTCGGCGTTGTCCTGCTCGATGGCCTCGATGATGGGTCGCGCCTCCTCGTTGTTCTGAAGCGCGATGAAGACGTTGTTGTTCGCCATTGCTCCTCCTGTTTTTCGGTTGCCCGCCGACGGTGCTTGTCGTGTCGGGCTTGGGGCCCGGGGACAGCGACTTCCGGGACACGCCACAAGTACCTCCCTGTAGGCTCGACTGCGGCCGTCCCTGGCCGCAGACGGTCCCGGAACCCGCTGTCCCCGGACCTATCCACCGTCCTACCGGCGGTGGGTACGTCTCACTCGATATCCAGACCTGCCTTCTTCTTCGCCCGGGTGGCGAGCTCCTCGCGCAGCCCGGCCATGACCTCGTCGGCCCGTTCGCCGAAGACCTCGGTGGCCACCGGCTGCAGGGCCTCCCCGGCGCGGTCGCACCAGTGCCGGGCCCACTGCTCGATCTGCGCCTTGTTGGCATCGGACTCGGCGGCGGCGGTCTTGAGCACCGAGTCCACCCAGCGGCTGGTCTCGCCGTACCACTCGTTCATGAACTCGTTGAGCATGGAGATCGTCGAGCCGGCGTCCTTCTGCAGCTCGCCGTCGATGCGCTCGTAGACCAGCGGGAACGAGAGCCCGTCCAGGGCGAAGTTCTGCGCCACGAACAGCTCGAACCAGTCCCGGGTGACCATCAGGTCCTCGGTGAGCCGGCGCAGCGGCTGCCAGGTCTCCGCCTCGAGCCAGGCCTGTTTGCCCCGGTCCAGGGACTCGCAGGTGTTGCCGTCGAGCATCAGCCCGATGCGGGAGAGGTACTGGGCGATGCCGAGGCGGTCCACGGCATTGAAGCTCGCCGCCTGGGTGATGGCGGTGCCGTAGCCGTAGGCGCAGATGTACATGTTGTTGAGGTTCGCCGCGTACTCCGCGTGACGCAGGGGCACGAACACCGCCTCCGCGCGCTCCCGGGTTCCGGCACCGACCAGATCGAGGAGATTGCGCTTGTCCACGAAGGCGTAGTTGCGCTCGGCGACGTCCTGCTGCTTGGAGCGGGTGATCGTCCAGGTGCCGTAGTAGAACTGCCGCGGATCGCGGAAGGCGTACCAGTCCGCCATGTCGATGGCGGTACGGCCCGTGTCGTAGAGCTCGTGGTCCGGGTCCCAGAGGGGCCGGTAGTGGAAGTTCACCGTGGGCTGGAGGTCGTACATCGCCTCCAGGTAGCGCGAGGCCGGCTTATCCGCGCCCTGGCGCCGGGCCACGTTGGAAAACGTGTGCCGGATGGGTTCGATGGATGCCGTCTTGATCTCGATCGCCATGCTCTCCTCCTGATTCGTTAACCGTTTCGGCTGGCAGCGCTAGAGTCCGCCCTCGCGCCACTTCTGCCGCTCCGCCTCCCAGCGGGCGGCCTGCTCCGGGGAAATCCGCGCCGCATCGTTATGGGTACAGAACTCCTCGAACGCCGCCTCCGGCAGGATCATCTCGATGTAGAGATCCGCGTCGCCGAAGGAGAAGTCGAACTCTACGAACCCGTCGGCGCGCCGGTTGGTTACATGCACGTAGCAGTCGTGGGTCTGCCTCTGTCCCATTGCCTTGTCCGCGTTCGCCGCTGATGATGGGTTCACTCGTGGCAGCAGGCCGGCGGCCCGCTTCCGCCCATCAATAATGCAGGAGCCGTGCCAACTTTTTATGTCATTGATATGCCGCAAATTGCTGCGGGTGCAACACAAAATCTCGATAAAACGAAAAATAACGATATAATGAACCCGCGCCGCGGTGCTTGATGATTTGCTCAACCGCGGCCGACGGCACGGAGGAGAGGCCATGACATCGGGGATCACCTTCGACCGGCTGCCGGAGCTCGCGGCCCAGTTCCATCTGTGCTTCCGCTCCGGGCACATCTACCTGGAGGGCCAGCGCATGGTGCTGCTGCACACCGGCGCGCTGGGGGCCCTGCGCCGGGAGCTGGTGGATACCCTCGGCCTGGACCGCACCCGCGGGGTGCTCACCCGCATGGGCTACGCCTCCGGCAAGCGCGACGCCGAGATGGCCCGGGAGCTCCTCCCCCGGGCCAGCGACGAGGACCTCATGAACCTCGGCCCGCAGCTGCATTCCCTGGAGGGCATCGCCCACGTCACCCCGATCCGTTTCGACATCGACGTCGCCGGCGGGCGCTATTCCGGCGAGTTCCTCTGGGAGGACTCCTTCGAGGCCGCGGTCCACCTAGAGGCCTTCGGCCCCTACCATGACGCGGTCTGCTGGATGCAGCTCGGCTACGCCACCGGCTATACCACGGCGATCATGGGGAAATCGGTGATCTTCCGGGAGGTGGACTGCCGCGGGAAGGGCGACACCAACTGCCGCATCGTCGGCAAACCGGTGGAGGACCGGGGCGAGGAGATCACCGAGGAGCTGCAGTACTTCGAGCCGGAGAACGTCGCCGAGCAGCTGGTCGCCCTGCAGGATCAGGTGGAGCACCTGCGCTACTCCATCGACGAGCAGACCAACCTCGGCGATATGGTGGGGGTATCGCCGGCGTTCCGCGAGACCGGCGAGATCATCCGCAAGGCCGCCGAGAGCGCCGTGACCGTGCTGCTGCTCGGCGAGACCGGTGTAGGCAAGGAGATGTTCGCCCGGGGCCTGCACCAGCTCAGTCGCCGGGCGGCCAACGCCTTCGTCGCGGTCAACTGTGCGGCGATGCCCGAGGAGCTCATCGAGTCGGAGCTCTTCGGCGTGGAGAAGGGGGCGTTCACCGGCGCCCAGCAGTCCCGTCCCGGGCGCTTCGAGCGCGCCGACGGCGGGACGCTGTTCCTCGACGAGGTCGGCGAGCTCTCTCAGGGCGCCCAGGCCAAGCTCCTGCGCGTGCTCCAGGAGGGCGAGTTCGAACGTGTCGGCGACACCCGCACCCGCCACGTGGACGTGCGCCTGGTCGCCGCCACCAACATGGACATGGAGCAGGCCGTGCGCGAGGGGCGCTTCCGCGCCGACCTCTACTACCGGCTCAACATCTACCCCGTGATCATCCCGCCGCTGCGCGAGCGCCGCGAGGACATCCCGCTGCTGGTCGAGCGCTTCCTCGCCAAGTACAACGCCCGCCACGGCAAGCGCATCCAGGGCGTGAGCGAACGGGCCGTCGAGGCGCTGCAGGCCTATGACTGGCCGGGCAACATCCGCGAGCTGGAGAACATGATCGAGCGCGGCGTGATCATCGCCGACAACCAGCGCCGGATCGAGGTCAAGGACCTGTTTCCGCGCATGAACCTCTCCGGCGGCTGCGCCGAGGACGCCCGCACGGCGTCCGCCCCCGCCACCGAACCGTCCGCCGACGGGCCGGCCGCGCCGGAAACGGCGCGGCCCCCGGCGAGCCTCGACGAACTCGCCGATCTCGTGCTCGACCGCCAGGCCTCACTGGACGAGCTCGAGCCCCGGCTCATCCGGCATGCCGTCCGCCGCGCCGGCGGGAATCTCAGCCAGGCGGCGCGGTCGCTGGGCATGACCCGCCCACAGCTCGCCTACCGGATGAAGAAACACGACATACCCGGCGACACCTGATCACCGCCACGCGGCACCGGACGGACGGAACCGTGCGCCGTCCGCCGCCGTGGCCACCGCATCCACCCCGTCGTCGGACAACCCCTGTCGATGCATTGCGCTCTGCCGGAGCCGGTCTATCCTGCACCGAACGGCACCCGCCTTTGTCACCCGGCACGCCCGAACGGTCCGAAACCCCCGCCACCAGCGGGCTGGGCACCAGGAGGTCCCCCGGCAACGGCCGGCGGGCTGTAGACAAACCCCGAATCTATGCTATTTATCCTTATAAATAGGTAAATCGTGCCCGCACGGCCGGGCAGGTGGGAGTTGTCAGGCAAGTCATGCAGGATCCCGGGCGCAAACCGACCCGACGCAAGCTCTCCGACCTGATCGTCGAGGACGTCAAGCGCTGGATCGTGGTCGAGGGCCTGCAGCCGGGGGATCGCCTGCCGAAGGAACGGGAGTTCATCGACCTCTACGGCTGTGCCAAGGGCACGGTGCGCGAGGCGCTCAAGGCGCTGGAGGTCGAGGGACTGGTAGTGATGCGCACCGGCCCGACCGGCGGCGCCTATGTCGCCGAGCCCGGCGTCGAGCAGGCCACCCGGGCGCTGCGCAACTACCTGCACTTCCAGAAGCTCGACGGCCGGCAGATCTACCAGCTGCGCAAGGGCGTCGAGGTCGAGGCCGCCGCGGCCGCCGTGGGGCGGCTCACGGATGCGGATTTCCGGGCGCTCGAGGAGAACATCGCGCTGTGCGAGGGCCTCGGCTTCGAACGCGACGGCCAGCGCGAGCTGCGCCTCGCCGAGCTCAGTTTCCACAACCGCATCGCCGATGCCTGCGGCAACCCGCTGCTGCGCTTCATGGTGTACTTCATCAGCGACCTGCTCTCCGATCTCGTCGACCTCAAGCGCACCTACCGCCCCCGGCGCGTGCAGTTCGGCGAGGACAACCGTCACTACCACCGCGAGCTGCTCGACGCCTTCCGCAGGGAGGACGTCGAGGCGGTCCGCAGGATCATGTACGAGCACATGTGCAGCTCCGAGCACCACACCGTGGCGCTGGAGGCACAGGTATCCAACAGCTTTCTGCTGGAGTCCGGCGAGCATGACTGAGCCGTACCCCGGCAGCGCGCCCCAGGCGCATCCCCAGAACGTCCCGGACCCCCGTGGACTCGTGCCACGACAACAACTAACGGGACCCCATCGGCACCGCCGATTCCATCGACGCTCAGGAGGTGACTGATCATGCGATCCACTGGCAACAACAACGCCCGCCGGGCGTGGTATCGACGCCCTCAGCGGGGGCTGATGGCGGCCGCCGCGGCGGCGCTCCTCGCCCTGCCCGTCGCCGGTACGCTGCTACCCGCGACGAGCGCCCAGGCGGCGGACGACACCCAGGCCGTCCAGAAGGGCGGCACCCTCGACATCATCCTCAACCCCGAACCCCCGATCCTGATCCTGGGGCTCAACCAGCAGGCACCGACGCAGCTGGTCGGCGGCAAGATCTACGAGGGCCTGCTGCGCTACGACCACGACCTCAACCCCCTGCCCGGCCTGGCCAAGGGCTGGGAGATCTCCGAGGACGGGCTGACCTACACCTTCCACCTGCGCGAGAACGCCACCTGGCACGACGGCGAGCCCTTTACCGCAGATGATGTGGTATTCACGGCCAAGACCTTCACGCCGGAGACGAACCCGCGCTGGCGGCTGATCTTCTCCCACGTGGACACGGTTGAGGCGCCGGACGACCACACCGTCGTGTTCAACCTCAAGGAGCCCTTCCCGGCGTTCATCATCGGTCTCGGCGTGACCAACATGCCGATCATGCCGGCCCACATCTACGAGGGCACGGACTACAACGACAACGAGATGAACGACACGCCCATCGGCACCGGCCCGTTCAAGTTCGTGAAGTGGGAGAAGGGCAGCTACGTCCACCTCACTGCCTACGACGACTACTGGCAGGACGGTCGCCCGTACCTGGACGACATCTACTTCCGCATCATCCCGGACGCCGCCTCGCGGGCGCTGGCGATGGAGACCGGTGACGCCGACATCAGCCAGTTCGGCAACATCGAGCCCTTCGACGTGCCGCGGCTCTCCAAGCTGCCGAACCTCGAGCTGACCACCAAGGGCTACGAGATGTTCGCGCCCATGGCGTGGATCGAGATGAACACCCGCAAGCCGCCGCTCAACGACCGGCGCTTCCGGCAGGCGATCATGTACGCCCTCGACCGCGAGTTCATCCGCGACAACATCTTCTTCGGCCTCGGCCGTGTCGCCACCGGCCCGATCAACTCGGTGACCACCCAGTACACGCCGGACGTCCAGAAGTACCCCCACGACCCGGAGAAGGCCAAGGCGCTGCTCGACGACATGGGCCTCGAGCCCGGCTCGGACGGCGTGCGTGCCAACGTGGAGTTCCTGGTCATGCCCTACGGCGAGGTCTGGACGCGACTGGCCGAGTACATCAAGCAGGCCATGGGCAAGGTGGGCGTGCAGGTCACGCTGCGTAGCACCGACAGCGCGGGCTGGGCACAGCAGCTCTCGAACTGGGACTACCAGATGACCAACGACTACGTCTATCAGTACGGCCACCCGGCCCTGGGCGTCGCCCGTACCTACATCTCGGACAACATCCGCAAGGGCGTGCTGTTCTCCAACACCATGGGCTACTCCAACGAGAAGGTGGACGAGCTCTTCGCCAAGGCGGCGGTGGAGAACGACGACGCCAAGCGCGAGCAGATGTACGCCGAGGTGCAGAAGATCCTGGCGAAGGACGTCCCGGTGGCCTGGCTGCTGGAGATGGAGTTCCCGACCCTGCTCAACAAGCGCGTCCACAACGCCGTGACCACCGCGATCGGCACGTCGGACAACTTTGCTGACGTCTGGGTGGAGCCGAAGCAGTAGCCATCCGGCAATCCCGGTCCGGGCCCGGGGCAGCCGCCCCGGCCCGGACCCCGAACGGGACCTTAGCGAATGGGCAAGATCGTATCCTTCCTCGGGCGACGGTTGGTGAAGAGCCTTTTCATCCTCCTCGCCATCGTGCTGATCAACTTCTCGCTGATCCGCGCCGCCCCCGGGGACCCGGCACTCGTGATCGCCGGCCAGAGCGGCGCATCCGATCCGCAATACATCGAGCAGCTGCGTGAGAAGTTCCATCTCGACGAGCCGCTGCCGCAGCAGCTGTGGACCTACGTCACCGACGTGGCCACCGGCGACCTGGGCTACTCCTACCGCCAGCAGCGCCCTGTCTGGGACCTCATCGCCGAGCGCCTGCCGGCCACCCTGCTGCTCACGGGCATCGCCTACGTCTTCTCCCTCGGGATGGGGCTGTTGCTCGGCACCCTGGCCGCCGTCAAGGTCGGCCGATGGTCTGACACGGCCATAACCACCATCGCCCTGCTCGCCTACGCCACGCCGCTGTACTGGATAGGACTGATGATGATCCTGCTGTTCAGCGTCCAGCTCGGGTGGCTGCCGGCCTTCGGCTACCAGTCGGTGGGCGCGGGGCTGACGGGCTTCGACCACTTCCTCGACGTGGTCGCGCACCTGGTGATGCCGGTGCTCACCCTGGGGCTGTTCTACATGGCGGTCTACGCCCGGCTGACGCGCTCATCGATCCTCGAGGTCCGCGATATGGACTTCGTGAAGACCGCGCGCGCCAAGGGCCTGCAGGAGCGCCGCGTGGTGGTGCGCCACGTCCTGCGCAACGCCGTGCTCCCGGTGATCACCTTCGCCGGCATCCAGGCGGGCTATCTCATCGGCGGCTCCATCCTCGTGGAGACCGTGTTCGCCTGGCCCGGCGTCGGCCGGCTCGCCTTCGACGCGCTGCTGCAGCGCGACTACCAGGTGCTGCTCGGCATCTTCGTGATCACGTCGATCATGGTGCTGGTGTTCAACATCATCACCGACCTCGTCTACACACTCATCGACCCGCGCATCGAGGTGAGCTGATGAGCCGAGAATTCTGGAAGGCCTTCGCGCGCAACCGCGGCGCGATCATCGGCCTGATCATCCTGGCCGGCGTGGTGTTCCTCGCACTGTTCGCCGACCTCCTCTACCCCACCAGCCCGTGGGACATGGTCACCCGGCCGTTCGCGCCGCCGCTGACCTCCGGCACGCTCATGGGCTCGGACACCCTCGGCCGGGACATCGCCTCCGGCGTCGCCCACGGAGCCCGGGTGTCACTGCTCATCGGCCTGATCTCCACCGCCGCGGCGCTGTTCATCGGGGTGACGCTGGGCGCGCTCGCCGGCTTCTACGGTGGCCGCGTGGACGACGCGATCATGCGCTTCACGGAGCTGTTCCAGACCATCCCGAACTTCGTGCTCGCGGTGATGCTGGTCGCCATCTTCACGCCGTCGATCACCAGCGTGACCGCCTCGATCGCCATCGTGAGCTGGCCACCACTGGCCCGCCTCGCCCGCGGCGAGTTCCTGAGCCTGCGCTCGCGGGAGTTCGTCCAGGCGGCGATCACCACCGGGCAGTCCACGCCCTCCATCATCCTGCGCGAGATCCTGCCCAACAGCATGTCGCCCATCATCGTGGCGGCGTCGCTGACGGTGGCCACAGCCATTCTGCTCGAGAGCGCGCTGAGCTTCCTCGGGCTGGGCGACCCCAACATGATGAGCTGGGGCTACATGATCGGCGCCTCGCGCACGGTCATGCGCCAGGCCTGGTGGATGAGCTTCTTCCCCGGCGTGGCGATCCTGATCACGGTGCTCGCCATCAACCTGGTGGGCGAGGGTCTCAACGACGCCCTCAACCCGAAACTCGCACGCAAGGGGAAAGGCTGACATGAGCGAGACCGACAACGTCGTCCTGGACGTGCGGGGGCTGACCATCAGCCTCCCCGAGGGCGCCGAGCGCGCCCATGCGGTGGAGGACGTCAACTTCACCATCGCCGAGAACGAGCTGCTGTGCATCGTCGGCGAGTCCGGCTCGGGCAAGTCCATGACCGCCCACGCCATCATGGGCCTGCTCCCCGCGCCCCACGTGAAGGTCGCCGACGGCGAGGCCATCCTCAACGGCCGGGACGTGTTCACCCGCAGCGAGGCGGAGCAGCGCGCGATGCGCGGCAGCGACGTGGGCATGATCTTCCAGGAGCCCATGACCGCCCTCAACCCGCTGATGCGGGTGGGCGAGCAGATCGACGAGGCGCTGCGCGCCCACGCGGAAATGGACGCCGCCCGCCGCCGCGAGCGCGTGGTCGAGCTGCTCACCGCCGTCGGCCTGCCGGAGCCGGAGTCGCTGCGCCGCAGCTATCCCTTCCGGCTCTCCGGCGGCCAGCGCCAGCGCGTGATGATCGCCATGGCCCTGGCCCTGGAGCCGCGGCTGCTGATCGCCGACGAGCCCACCACCGCGCTCGACGTGACCACCCAGAAGCAGATCCTGGAGCTCATCCAGCGGATGCAGCGCGAGCTCGGCATGGCGGTGATGTTCATCACCCATGACTTCGGCGTGGTCGCCGAGATCGCCGACCGGGTGGCCGTCATGCAGGAGGGCCGGTGCGTGGAGATCGGCACCGCCGACGAGGTCCTCAACCGCCCGCAACACCCCTACACCCGCGAGCTGATCGCCGCCGTGCCCCACTACATCGAGCACCGCGACGCCTTCAACCGCGAGGGCGATCCCCTGCTCGACGCGCAGAACGTGCGCAAGGTGTTCTCGCTCGGCAGCGGCTTCCTGCGCCGGGGCCGCGAGCTGGTGGCGGCGGACGACGTCTCGCTGACCATCCACCCGGGCGAGACCGTGGGTATCGTGGGCGAATCCGGCTCGGGCAAGTCCACCCTGGGGCGCTGCCTGCTCGGCCTGCACCGGGCGGACGGCGGCCAGATCGTGTTCGACGGCACGGACCTCAACCGCCTCGGCCGCCGCGCCTTCCATCCCTTCCGCCAGCGCATCCAGATGGTTTTCCAGGACCCGTACGCCTCGCTCAACCCGCGCTACAAGGTCGGGCGCATCGTCGCCCAGGGGCCGCTCGCCTTCGGCACGCCCCGCAGCGAGGCCTACGCCCGGGCACGGGAGCTGCTGGAGCTCGTGGGCCTGGACGCCTCCGCGGCGGAGCGCTTCCCCCACGAATTCTCCGGCGGGCAGCGCCAGCGCATCTCCATCGCCCGTGCCCTGGCGCTGGACCCCGAGCTGCTGGTAGCCGACGAGCCGGTCTCCGCGCTGGACGTCTCCGTGCAGACCCAGGTGCTCGACCTGCTCGACGACATCCGCCACCGACTGGGGCTCGCGATGATGTTCATCACCCATGACCTGCGCGTCGCCGCCCAGGTGAGCGACACCATCGCGGTCATGCAGACCGGGCGGATCGTGGAGGTGGGCACGTCCAAGGAGGTGTTCTCCAACCCGCAGCACCCCTACACCCAGGAGCTGCTCGCCGCGATCCCGGGCCAGAACTGGGAGATCCCGGAGGACCTCCGCCACCTGCGCGCGCAGCGGGCCCGGACCCCGCGGGGGGCCGACGCATGAGTACCGCCTACCCCACCGACGGCGAGCGCCTGTGGGACATGCTGATGGCGATGGCGCGTATCGGTGCCACCGCCAACGGCGGCAGCTGCCGGCTCGCCCTCACCGACCTGGACCGGGACGGCCGGAACCTGCTCGCCGGGTGGGCCGGGGACGCCGGCTGCACCATGACCACGGACGCCATCGGCAACCTGTGGATCCGCCGGCCGGGTAGCGACGACACGCTGCCCCCGGTGGTCATGGGCAGCCACCTGGACACCCAGCCCAACGGCGGGCGTTTCGACGGCGTGCTCGGCGTGCTCGCGGGCATGGAGGTCCTCCGCGCGCTCGACGACCACGGCATCACCACCCGCCACCCGCTGGAGCTGGTCGTGTGGATGAACGAGGAGGGCGCGCGCTTCTCCCCGCCGATGATGGGCTCCGGCGTGTGGTCCGGCGCGTTCGACGCGGCGGCCGTGCGCGCCACCGTCGGCCAGGACGGCGCCCGCCTCGGCGACGAGCTGGACCGGCTGGGCTGGAACGGCGACACCCCGGCGGACCACGCGCAGACGCCCAAGGCGGCCTACTTCGAGCTCCACATCGAGCAAGGCCCCGTGCTGGAGGACACCCGGTGCCCCCTCGGCGTCGTCACCGGCGCCCAGGGCCAGCGCTGGTACGAGCTCACCCTCACCGGCCAGTCCGCCCATGCCGGCCCCACGCCCATGCGCCTGCGCCGTGACGCGCTCGTAGGGGCCGCACGCATCGTCGAGCTCGTCCACCGCATCGGCCTGGAGGGCGGCGAGGACGCCTGCTCCACCGTGGGCATCCTCGACGTCAGCCCCCATTCGCGCAACGTCATCCCCGGCGAGGTGTTCCTCACCGCGGACCTGCGCCACCCGGACGACGCCACCCTGGACACCCTGGACCGACGCCTGCGCGACGAGGCCGCGACCATCGCACGGGACGCGGGCCTGGCGCTCGATCTCAGGGAGTTCTGGCACTTCCCCGCCACGCCCTTCGACCCGGCGCTCGTGGACCGCGTCCGTGACAGCGCGAAGGCGCTGGGCATCCCGGCCATGGACATCGTCTCCGGCGCCGGCCATGACGCCGTCTACGTCGCGAAGGTCTGCCCCACGGCCATGATCTTCGTGCCCTGCGAGGGCGGCATCAGCCACAACGAGGCCGAGAACATCACCCCGGACGATGCCGCCCGGGGCGCCGCCGTCCTCTACGAGGCGGTCCGTGAGACCGCGACGTAGGTCCACCGGGCCGGTTGCGGGACGTCGCACACGGCTTCCAGCCGTGCACGACCTACCCTCCGGGCCCCTCTCCCTTCACGGGAGAGGAGTTCGGGAGCGGGTGCGCCCGCCGACCCACTGCCGCTGGAAATCACACACGGCCCACGGCCATGCACGCCCCGCCCTCCGGGCCCCTCTCCCTTCACGGGAGAGGAGTTGGGGAGCGGGTGCGCCCGCCGACCCACTGCCGCTGGAAGTCGCACCTGGCCCACGGCCATGCACGCCCCGCCCTCCGGGCCCCTCTCCCTTCACGGGAGAGGGGTTGGGGAGAGGGTGCGCCCCACGGCCACCGACACCATACCCGCAGGAGGAATCCCGAATGACCGAACCCACCATCCGCGACGCCACCATCGACGACCTCGATGCAGTGGCCGCCCTGTTCGACGACTACCGCGTGTTCTACCGCCGCGAGAGTGATCCGGAAGGCGCGCGGACCTACATGAAGGAGCGCCTGAGCAACGGCGACTCACGGGTATTCGTCGCCGACGACAACGGCACCCTCCTCGCCTTCGCCCAGCTCTACCCCACCTTCTCCTCGGTGGACCTGGGCACCATGTGGCTGTTCAACGACCTCTACGTCGACCCGGCCGCCCGCCGCCGCGGCGTCGCCCGCGCGATGATGCAGCGCGTCGAGCGCCTCGGCCGCGAGACCGGCGCCGCCAAGCTCTTCCTGCGCACGGAGCGCATCAACACCGCCGGCCAGGCCTGCTACGAAGACGCCGGCTGGACCCTGGACGAACGCTTCCTGACCTACCAGAAGTACCTGTAGGCGGGGCGCACCGGCAACCCAGGCGGGATGTTGGCTGCCAGGAGCAGCCAACCTACAACACTGGTCTCCTTCACGGGCATCCCGTAAAGGGTTCCCACCGGCAAAACCGGCAACCCCACAACTCCCGTAGGTCGGCTGCTCCGGGCAGCCGACATTCCCGGTGCTACCAGGCGGGATGTTGGTCGCCGGGAGCAACCAACCTGCAACACCGCGGGCCCCTCTCCCTTCACGGGAGAGGGGCTGGGGAGAGGGTGCGCCGCCGGTCGCCCGGCGGCGTCACCCCCGATGGATCCACTGCCGCTGAAAGGCTGCCGCCGCGCCCGCGGCCATGAGCAGGACGATGACGGTGCGGCTCGATGTATCGTCGATCTGTATCGCCAGCCCCAGCATCACCAGCACCGCCGCATTGGCCCCGAGCATGGCCAGGACCCACGACGTCGGCCATATCCGGTCCCGCGCCAGTGCAACAAACTGATAGAGCACGCCGACGACCACGGCCGCGAACAACGCCATTCCGACGAGGCCGAAGCCGACCGCCACCGCGCCGTATAGCGTGTTGTATTCCCGGAACGCCGACAGCGGTCCGTCGAACTGGCGCGGCGACATACGCGACCAGCCGAACACCGGGCGCTCGGCGATACGCTCCACCGCGCCCTGCCACAACTGCAGCCGCCGACCCGTGGAGGGATCCAGTGCCCGCGCCTGCTCCACTTCGCCGCCGAGATACAGCGCCGCGGCCTGAATCGGCTCGGCCAGATCGTCCCGCCACGGGCCGCTGCCGGTGATCACCACCTCCCAGGCCCCCAGTCCGACCACCAGGAACATGAAGGCCCCGCCGGCCAGCCCCAGCCACTGACGGCGATCCACGCCGTAGGCGATGGCGCCGGCGCCGATCACCAGCGCCCCCGCCATGGCCCCCACCCAGCCCGTGGTGTAGCGCGAGCCCACGAGCACGATGATCACCGGCACGCTGAGCGCCACGCATACGGCGAGGGTGAATACCGGTCGCCAGCCACGGCCCAGCCGGTGGACGGCGGCGATCATCCCGCCGAGGAGCAGCATCAGTATCACCGCCCCCAGGAAGCCGGAAGTCGACGCCGACCCCCAGGCTGCCGGATCGCTGAGCACGCCGGCATTGAGCTTGCCCCAGTTCGCCTGGGCGACGAACGCCACCCCGCCGCCGGCCACGAGCGACATGAGCATCCACACCCACTGCGTGCGCGCCCCGGCCAGCCACCAGCCCACCGGCAGACTGACCAGCCCGGTCACCCGGATGAGGTGGTCCCACGACGGCGTACCATCCGCAGGCGCATCGCCGATGACGGCGCGCGCGACGATATAACCGGTGAGCGCGAACACCAGCCACGTGAGCACCAGCCGGCGGGCATCCCGCCAGAAGGCCGGCAGCGCCATGGCCGTGGCAACCAGCACGAGCCCGATACCCAGGTTCATCCCGGCGGTGGAGAACGGGAGGCAGAAGATCGCGAGATAGATACCGAATAGCGCAATGGAGCGACGCCAGCCGTTCACCGGCGGCTGCATGATCACCCGCGCGGCCCCGACGCTGCCGAAGGGACCATGCCCCCCTTCCCAGCCCGCGTGGAGCCGGCGTAGCGCCCGCATCGTGTACCACGCATGGCGGATGAAGACGTAATGAAGCACGACCACCGCCATAAGACCGACAAGCAGCAGCCAGTCCGGCATCCCCGCCAGTCCGCCGAGGACGCCGACGGCCCCGAGCACCACGGCGATCAGGATCAGGCACAGACTCGTCTGCCCGGGGGTGTAGCCGGCGCGCAGAAAGATATGGTGCAGGTGTTCCCGGTCGGCGGCGAAGGGGCTCTGCCCCTTGCACAACCGCCGGATCATCAGGCTGACCGTGTCCACCACCGGCAGGGCCAGGACCCAGCCGTAGGCCACGGGCGGGAGCACGGGTTCCCGCGCCTGGGAGAGCTCGATGACGATCCACCCCACCGCGAGGCCAAGGCTCATGCTGCCGGCATCCCCGAGGAACACACTGGCGCGCCCGCGCCACGGGAAACGCATATTGAACGCGAGGAAGCCGGCCACACCGCCCATGAGCGCCGCGATCACCAGTGACAGCGCGCCGTCATTCTGAAGACCGGCCACGAACAGCAGCCAGCCGAGCATCACGAACACCACCCCGCCCACGAGCCCGTCCAGCCCGTCCAGCATGTTGGTGGCGTTGACCAGTCCGACGAGGGCGAAAATGGTCACCGGCGCCGCCCAGGCCTCCAGTCCGAATTCACCGGCCAGGGGAAACCCGCCGAGATGACGCACGACCTTGTCACCGGAGGCCACCACTACCGCAGCGGCGACCGCCTGGAGGAAGAGCTTGCTCGTACTCCGCATGTCCCGGATGTCGTCGAGCACCCCGCCGAGCAGCAGCAACGCCATAGCCGCGAACAACGCGCTCCTTGGTGCCAGCGGCACGGGGGCCGCCGCCGAGGCGAGCAGGAACCCGCCGAACACGCCGATACCGCCAATCAGCGGCACCGCGGCGGCGTGCCGCTTGCGCCCGCCCGGACGATCGATCAGGCCAACGCGTTCGGCGTACGGTCGAAGCAGGGCAATCACCCCGCTCGCCCCGGCAAGGGCGAGAAGGGCGACAGTCAGGTACTGAAGGGTGGACGGTTCCAGGCTCATGTGACGCGATCAGAACCGGCTGACGGCCTGCTCCGGCACCGTGACACGCCGGACACGGCGCATGAACTCGAGGAGCACGATCACCCGCTCCTCACCGCTGCGGGCCTGGAACACCGCCTCGAAACCGGCAAAGGGCCCGGACTCCACGCGCACACGCTCGTCCGGCCGGAAATCCCCGCCCGCGGCGGCGGGATCGATGGCACCGTGCTCGTCGCAACGCGCCCGCAGCCCGTCGATGACCGGATCGGGCACGGGCGGGACGTGATCACCCCAGCGAACAAGCCCGGCAACGCCCCGGGTCGAGCGGATCGGCGCCCAGCACTCGTCGACATCGTCCAGGCGGACGAACAGGTAGCGCGGAAACAGCGATTCCGTGCACCAGGTCATCCCGCCCGCACGGCGGCGCCTGATCCGCGTGACCGGGCGGAATACCTCGAAGTCCTGATTGCGCAGATGCGCCTGCGCGCGCGCATCCTCTCGGGGCTTGCAGTGAACGACATACCAGCGCTTCATGTCGGTTCCGCCTCATGCGTAACACACGTCATGCCGCGTCACACCTCATATCGCATTCTCCCTCATTCAAGGGGGATATGCGCCCTTCCGGCGCCGGACGGCCGCCGCACACCGACATCAGGTCTCCCGCATATGGGCATTCGCCCGGCTGACGAACTCGGCCCCAAAGGCCGCGAAAACGCCGAGCATCAGCCCCAGCACGGCCCCCAGTGCGACGATCACCGCGGACGACGGCCCCTGAGGACGGTCGGAACGGCGCGGTGCCGCCGCCAGCCGGGTACCCGTAATGGCCGCAAGCCGGTCGGCCAGCAGCGCGACCTCCTCCTCCCGGGACTCGACCTCGTTGCGGGCCGTATCGAGCCGGTCGTTCAGCTCGTCACGGCGCCGGGGCAGGTCCGTATTCAGCTCCGTGCGCAGGTCATCGAGGCGCTGACGTTTGAAGGCGACCTCGTTGTCCAGCAGCCGCCGCACCGCACTCACGGCATCGGGGGAGTCGGCAATCCCGTCCGGACGCACTGCTTCCAGCTCTCCCAGGGCCTGCTGCAGGGTATCGATCTCCTGGGTGAGACGGGCCGTGCGCCCGTCCAGCATCTTTCGACGCTCGACGATCTCTGTCACCGAATCACGCGCCGTGGCCAGCCGCCGCTCGGCACGCGACTGCTGCTGGCGCAGCCGGTTGCGCAGCCGTTCCGTGATCGGCGCGTGGTCCTCCGTCAACCGCCCCACCGCGTCCTTCATGACACTCGCATAGGCATCGCTGAGGACCTGCGCCCCCTTACCGCTGAGGCGTACGAGGTCCGCATCGCCGGCCACGCCCGCCTCCACCCCCGGCTCGGGGCTGTCCGGGTGCGCCTCGCTCCAGGCGGACGTCGCCTGGGGGATATAGATATCGTTGAACCGGGCGGCGACGGCCGACGGCTTCTCGACAGGCGTGGTGCCATCGTCCTGGGAGGCGATCTCGACCAGGGCGCGATACTCGAATACCGGCGTGCGCAGCAGCGCATACGCCACAGTCACGAGCACCACCAGGGCTGCGATGCCGAATAGCCAGAGCCGGCGGCGCACCAGTACGGCCCACAGGTCCAGTAGACTGATCTCATCGTCCGGGTAGGCAGGCCAGCTCGTTCCATCGGAACCTGGGGCGACGGTGCGGGGTGGGTGGTCGCTCATGGGTATCGCGGCTTCCGGGTGATGTTGCGGGCAGAGGTCCAGCGGAGCGGGACGATACCACAGGCCGTGGAACGCCCCGGCTCAGGATGCGCAATTTAACATCACAGCGTGATCGAACTCACACTCTATAGCACGAGAACGACACACGCCGGCGGCGCACACCCGGATTATCGACCATCAGCGAAGGAGGTGTCGGGCCCGCCCGACAAACTCCGCAAGAAAGGCGCCGAACAGGGCCATCATGGTCCCAAGGGCACCGCCCAGTGCCAGTATGGTGACCGCACCGGGGCCGATCGGGGAGGCACTGCGCTGGGCCACGAAGGCGGCATCCGTCGGCACGATCGTATCCGCCTCGTTCTCCGCGGCACGCACGGCACGAGACGCGTCCGCCACCGCCTCGCGGTGGGCCTCGCGCTCGCTCATCAGCGCCGTGCGGGCGCGGTCCAGCGCTGCACGCAGTCCGGCGAGTTCCCGTTGATAGTCCGTCGCGGCCTGCTCGTGTTCACGCTCCAGCTTTGCGAGATCCCCGGCGGCCCGTTTCCGGGCCCGGGCATTATTCTCCAACGCATTGGCGAGCTCGTCGCGACGATCCGGCAGGGTCACTCGCAGCCGTTCGGACAGGGTGTCCACGCGCTTGCGCATTCCGGCGATACGACTGTCGATGGTCAGCAGCGCCATGGCATCGGCCGGCGAACCGGAGCGATCAACGACACGCGCCCGGCTCTGCGCAAGCCGATCGAGAATCCGGCGTGCACCGTCGAGCTGCTCGTCCGCCAGCGCCTCGCGGTCTTCGAGCCGGGCCTGACGTGCCTGCAGCAGTCGACGCTCGTCGCCCAGGCCGTCGATCTTCAGCCGCGCCTGCTCGAGGGCCTTTGCGCGCCTGACCCGCTCGGTGTGGAAGACGCGCACCCGATGGACCACCGCACGCGCCGCCGAGGCCACGGCCTCCACCTTCGGCTGGGTCCGCGCACGCCGCGTGGCGTCTGCCTGCAGGTGCGCGAGGCGCGCCCGCGCCCGGTCCACGGCGAGGGATCTGTCCGTGCGGACCGTACCGAGACGCTTGCGATGATCGGCGATCAGTCGGTCCACGACGCCCTGATGCAGTGCCTGAATCCGCCTGGCATCGGCCTCTGCGGCCTCGCTTCGGAGCACGAACACCGGCGCGGCATCGGAGGCGGCCACCCTGCCCGAAACCGCGACCTTCGGGGCACCCCGCTCCGCCCCGGACTGCCGGCCCCGCACCACCGGCACGATGGCCTGCTGAAGACGCTCCCTCACCGTGGGTGAAGCCGCTACCGGCACGCGGTTCCGTTCCCCGGCCGGCCCCCTCAGGTAACTGCCGACCTCCAGCACGGTGGTGTAGGTATAGGCCGGCGTGCGCAGGGCGGCATAGAGGGCAGTCAACGCCACGATGGTGGCGAGAATGGCGGCCATCAGCCAGCGGCGCCGGTAAAGCACCAGTGCAAGATCGAGGAGGCTTATCTCGTCATCACCGGGCTGCAGGGCGGAAGCGACGGGATAGTGGTCCTCGCGGGCGAGCGCAGCATTCTGGCGATAACGGCTCATCGGGAAGTCGAGTCCTTTCGATAGGTAAGACGGGCACCGCCGGCGCCACCAGCGCCCGGACGGATAGCTTTCTACCGATACAGATTACCACACGCGCGCGCGAGGCCGCTCCCGGGACAGGCGGCCTCGGCGACGTGCAGACCCCCGTATTCAGAACGACACGGTTCCCCGCAGAGAGCGGCGCATCGCGGGACTCCGGCAGCGGGATTCAGCGGTCGGCGTAGAACGGCGTGCCCGGCTTCCCGGCAGCGTCCGAGAACACCACCCGGTCACGCCCCGCCGCCTTGCCTTCGTAGAGGGCCGCGTCCGCGCGGTTGAGGGCAGGCTCGATGTCGCTCTCACCGGGATGCACGAGGGAGACGCCGAGAGTGGCAGTAAGCGGGAGCGGCCCGGCGGGGCTGGCCACCGGTTCGCCCGCGATCGCCTCGCGGAGCCGCTCCGCCACGTCCCGGGCGCCGTCCAGGTCCGTCTGCGGCAGCAGCACCACGAACTCCTCGCCACCGAGACGGGCGATGATATCCGGCTCGCGGAGCACGTTGGCACACCGGCTCCCGAAAGCCACGAGTGCGGCGTCCCCCGCCGCATGGCCGTAGCGGTCGTTGATCGCCTTGAAGTGGTCGACATCGATCATGCACACCGCCGTGTCGCCGTCACCACGCCGGCGATCGCGCAGCACTTCGGCGGCCAGCTCGAAGAAACGCCGGCGCGAGCACAGGCCGGTCAGCTCGTCTTCCCGCGCAAGTCGCTCGAAGCGCTCCTGCAGCCGCTGACGCTCGGCGACCTCGCGTTGCAGTCGCAGATTCGTGAGACGTTCGTCCCGCAGCAGCGCGAACTGCTCCCGGCGCAGCCGGCCCAGCCGCAGAGCGGTGAACAGACCCACCGTGTTCACGAAAACCAGCAGCAGCGTCATCGTCGCCAGCAGCCGCTCTTGGTGCGGCGCCCAGATCATGACGGCGAGGAGGAACCCCACCCCGAGGTAGACGCTCTGAGCAATCATGAACGGGATACGATTGGGGATGAACAGATAGATCGTGATCACCACGACCATTACCGCCGGGATCTGCGTGTTGAGCGTTTCCGGGCGCAACGGCACGATCAGGATCACCACCGTCAGCGCCACAACCCACACGGCGTTGACGGGGAGTGCGTTATCAACCCGCGCCGGCCGTCGACTCACCGCCCAGGCCAGCGCCAGAGCGGAAACCACAACGATGACCCGCAGGGACACCAGGATGTAGAAGGCGGGACCGATGCCGATGAGGGCATAATCCGACAGGCCGAAGGAGAGAAACAGCGCCGCCGCCACGAGCAACGCGGCACGAAGCTGCCGCGCCGCCGAGTCACGAACGTAGCGCCGATACCGCCACTCCTGGCGACGGTTGACGAACTCGCCCGTCCACCGGGAAATACCGTGCCGCGATGATAACCCCGTCATGATTTCGGACTTCTACCGTGTCGCACACATCGGTGCAACAACGGGATCAACCGCCTCGCTCTCCACGAGGACTGCTTGTCGGCTGCCTCCGAGCAACCGACCTGCGGCTGACATCCCGGAGGTGGATGTGTGTACCGGCCCACCCAATGCTCCGGCGGACACGTCGCACGCCTTCGGCGCACGACCTACCATTGCTGCCGAAGGCAACCGACCGACCGGAAACGGCG
This sequence comes from Arhodomonas sp. KWT2, assembly GCF_041949875.1. Taxonomy (NCBI): domain Bacteria; kingdom Pseudomonadati; phylum Pseudomonadota; class Gammaproteobacteria; order Chromatiales; family Ectothiorhodospiraceae; genus Arhodomonas; species Arhodomonas sp. KWT2. The sequence goes on along the minus strand of NZ_JBHFPQ010000024.1, from coordinate 4,011 downwards.
CGCCGGTACACCGCCGGCGATCTCGGGTAGGTCGTGCACGGCCGAAGGCCGTGTGCGACAGCCCCGGCACGACCGCTCGAGACCTCGCAGACCGGCGGCGCACGACCTACCTTCTGCGTCACCGTGGTATCACGGACATAACGCCGATACCGCCACTCCTGGTGACGATTGACGAACTCGCCCGTCCAGCGGGAGATACCGTGCCCTGATGATAGCGCCGTCATGACCCCGGACTCCTACCGCCTCGCACGCCTCGGTGCAACAACGGGATCAACCGCCTCCCTCTCCACGAGGACTGCTTGTCGGTTGCCTCCGGGCAACCGACCTGCGACTGACATCCCGGAGGTGGATGTGTGTACCGGCCCACCCAATGCTCCGGCGGACACGTCGCACGCCTTCGGCGCACGACCTACCACTGCTGCCGAAGGCAACCGACCGACCGGAAACGGCGCGCCGGTACACCGCCGGGGATCTCGGGTAGGTCGTGCACGGCCGAAGGCCGTGTGCGACAGCCCCGGCACCACCGCTCGAGACCTCGCAGACCGGCGGCGCACGACCTACCTTCTGCGTCGCCGTGGTATCACGGACATAACGCCGATACCGCCACTCCTGGCGACGATTGACGAACTCGCCCGTCCAGCGGGAGATACCGTGCCCTGATGATAGCGCCGTCATGACCCCGGACTCCTACCGCCTCGCACGCCTCGGTGCAACAACGGGATCGATCGTTGCTGCAAACCGGCGCCACGCATCGACCGCCTGCGGTGCCCGATTACACGAACGGCCGATATGGCAGTAATGTTGGCTGCCAGGAGCAGCCAACCTACAAGCGCCCCCGCGCGACCAGCGCCGCGCTCTCCACGGGGGTGTCCCGCGGGTTGCCTGCAAACGACCGGTCCACGGCCTATATGGAACGGATGTCGGCTGCCAGGAGCAGCCGACCTTCGGGAGCTGCGGGGTTACCGGGTTTGCCGACAGTCCCCCTTACGGCACGCCGGTGAAGGGAACCGGTGTTGTAGGTTGGCTGCTCCTGGCAGCCAACATCCCGTCCTGCAGTGCCGGCAACGCCCACTGCCTTGCGCGACCGACCTCGCAACCCCGATGTGCGCGTTCTGCCAGCGCCACACAGGCACGGCAAAGCCAGGATGGCCGCCCTGGGGCGACCATGCGCAGACACGTCCACATCGGCTTCGGCGCCATCGCCGTGCCGCACCCGGCTCGCGTCCCCGCTGCCGTTACGCCGGCTCCAGCGTCACCGTGTGGAGCGTATCCCCGGCGACGTCCTTGAGCCGCACGCTCATCACGCCCGTGTCCCCGGCGATATGCACCTCGCCGAAGAACTGCATACCGGCGCTCGGCGGCAGGTTGGACTTCCCCTCCGGCGGGGCCTTCACGAAGGTCACCTCCGGGCCGAACGTGTCGTCGAGCTCGTTGGGCCCGTACGTGCCGGCGTTCAGGGGCCCGGAAACGAACTCCCAGAACGGGGCGAAGTCCTTGAAGCGCGCGCGATCGGGGTGATAGTGGTGCGCGGCCGTGTAGTGCACGTCCGCCGTCAGCCACACGACGTTGCGGATGTCGTTGTGCTTGATGAAGCGCAGCAGCTCCGCGATCTCCAGCTCCCGCCCCCGCGCGGGGCCGTCATCACCGTTGGCCACGGCTTCGTAAACGTCCTCGCCGGCCCGCACCACCAGGCCCAGCGGCATATCGGCGCCGATCACCTTCCAGGTGGCCCGGGAGGCGAGCAGCGAGCGTTTGATCCAGGCGAGCTGGGCGTCGCCGAGAAAGGCCGTCTCCGCCCCTTCGCTGGCCTGATCGTTGGCGCCGTTGGGCCCGCGATAGCTGCGCATGTCCAGCATGAACACGTCCAGGGTCGGGCCGTAGGGGATGTGCCGGTAGATGCGCTCCGGATCGCCGGCGGGCATGCGGATGGGGTGATACTCCAGGAACGCACGCCGGGCCCGGGCCGACAGCAGCGCGGCGCTGCGCTCGGTGTAGCGCTCGTCACCGAGGCGCTGCTGGGGGTACCAGTTGTTGTGGGTCTCGTGGTCGTCCCACTGCACGAGCATCGGCACCTCCGCCCCGAAGGCGCGGACATTGTGGTCGAGGCGGTTGTAGGCGTGGGCACCGCGGAAGTCCGCCAGCGTCTCGGCGACGTGGGACTTCGCCTCCGTGGTGACGTTCTTCCAGATGCTGCCGTCGGCGAGACGGACCTCCGGCTTGATGGGCCCGTCCGCGTAGATGCTGTCGCCGCTGTGGATGAAGAAATCGGGACTGGACCGGCGCATGGTCTCGAAGATCCGCATGCCGCCCCACTCCTCGTTGATGCCCCAGCCCTGGCCGGCACAGTCGCCGGACCACACGAACGTCACGTCCCGGGGCACCTGCGAGGCCGTGCGGAAATGCCCGATCACCGGCTCGCTCAGGGTCCGCTCATCGGCGAGGTCCTGGAACCGTACGCGATAGAAGACGTCCTCCCCCGCCGGCAGCCCGGAGAGATCGACCCGCGCGGTGAAGTCCGTATCCGCCAGCGCCGCCGGGCCGACCACGCGGCGCGCATCCCGGAAACTCTTCGTCGTGGCGTACTCGACCATCATCCGTGCCGGGCGGTCGCTACGGCTCCAGATCATGGCGCGATCCCCCACCACGTCACCGCTGCCCACACCGTAGGGCAGCATCGGGCGCGATGCCTTGACCACGGCAGGCGCACGCCGCGGCATCAACATACCGGGCAGCGCCACGCTCCCGGCCACGGCACCCCCAGTGCTCAGGGCCCGGCGGATGAAGTCACGACGGCTGATACGCTGATCGTTGAAACTCGACATTCCTGTGCTCCCGTGCTGTCCAGGAGCGAATCAGCGTAGGCAAGGCAGGTGACAGCGCCTTTAAGGCGAGATTGCCGTACGCCATGGCAACGCCGGCAGCCGGATCGGGGCAAGGATACGAAGAGAGGCGGGTGGGGAGGGTATTGCACTCGACAGTGACCGGACTATCGTAGCGCAGAGGACAGCGATTCGAGGAGAGATCGGCAATGACGACGCTGCACACCTTCCACGGTGCCCCGAGCCCGCGCCGCGTACACGTCTACCTAGCGGAAAAGGGGCTGGACGTCGAGATGCACGAGGTGGACCTGCGCGCCGGCGAGCAGCTCGGCGACGACTTCCTGCGCCTCAATCCGCAGGGCACGGTCCCCGTGCTGGAACTCGACGACGGCACGTGCATCGGTGACAGCAACGCCATCTGCGCCTACTTCGAGACACTTTACCCGGAACCGTCGCTGACCGGCACGGACGCCCGCTCCCGCGGCATTATCCGGGCGTGGGACCGGTGGGTGGAGTTCGAGGGCTACCTCGCCGTGATGGAGGCCTTCCGAAACCGCCTGCCGGGCTTTCGCGACCGCGCCCTGCCCGGCCCGCATCCCGTACCGCAGATCGAGGCACTGGTGGAGCGCGGCACGCAGCGGTACCGCCACTTCCTCGCCGATATGGATGCCCGCCTCGCCGAGCAGCCGTTCGTCGCCGGGGACACGTTCTCCATCGCGGACATCACCGCGCTGGTGACGGTGGACTTCGCTGCCGGCACCCTGGAGGTCCAGCCGGACGATGCACTCCCGCACGTACGCCAGTGGCACGAGCGCGTCAGCGCACGACCCAGCGCATCCGCGTGAGCGCACCCCATCCTCACCAACCACCACCCCAAGTAGGTCGGCTGCTCCAGGCAGCCGACATCACGGGCGCCGCGACAAGGGACGTTTGGGGGCGGGGGCCGCCCACCAAACCCACCCCCCCCGAAACACGCCCAACGCCCGAGTCCCGGCCCCCCCCCCCCACAGTTCCCTGGTCGCGGCGCCGGTGTTGTGGGTTGCCTGGAGCAGCCGCCCTACTTGGGGTGGTGGTTGGTGAGGATGGGGTGCGCTCACGCGGATGCGCTGGGTCGTGCGCTGACGCGCTCGTGCCACTGGCGTACGTGCGGGAGTGCATCGTCCGGCTGGACCTCCAGGGTGCCGGCAGCGAA
>NZ_JBHFPQ010000037.1:0-47992 GCF_041949875.1 Arhodomonas sp. KWT2 | reverse complement strand
CATCTCGGCGAGGTCGAAGGACAGGCTGGCCTGGCCGCCGAAGACGTCGCCGTCCGACTGGACCTTCACGCTGCGGAAGCCCACGGCGATCTCGGGCAGGACCGACTTGCCGAAGGTCCACTCCACGCTCGCGAAGGCCTCATCCTCGGTCTTCTCGGTGCCATAGGTATGAGTCTCGGGCGGTATGCCGATCGTGCCGGCGACGGCCGGGACGGTGGCCGACAGCAGGGTGAGGGCGGCGAAGATCAGCAGGATGCGGTTTCTCATGGTCGACTCCGTCTGTCTGCAGGCTGCATGTGAAATGCTCGTGGCCCTATGCCGTGGCAATGGCGTTGGCGATCGCCGTTCCGGCGCGCAACGCGAGGGCGCTGATGGTGAGCGACGGACTCTCGCCGCCCCCGCTGCTCGGGAACACGCTGGCGTCGACGATGTGCAGGTTGCCGTGGTCGTGGCTGCGCAGCTCGGCGTTCACGACCGAGGCGTGCGGATCACTGCCCATCCGGCAGGTGCCGAAGACGTGCGTTGCGGCGAAGTGGTCGTAGGCGCCGAACTCCTCCACGGGCTCGGAGGTGCCCGCGGCCTCCAGGATCCGGCGGCAGGTCCGGGCCATGAACGCCAGCCGCTGCAGCTCGCCCTCGCCGAGGTGACTGTGGATGCGCGCGAGCGGTACCCCGTGGTCGTCCCGGTCCTGTGGGTGCAGGTCCACGAAGGTGCCATTCGAGGGGAGCGATTCGCCCACCGCGCTCACCGACACGATGTCGCCGAGCTGCTCGCGGACGCCACGCTTGAGTTCGTGGCCGAAGCCGCCCACCACGCGCTGGGCATACTGGATCGGTCCGGAGAAACCGTTCTCGTTGGTGCTCACCGAGAATCGGCAGCCGCCGACGATGTCCGGGATGGCGTCCGGGCGATTGTAGTTCCAGCAGATGGAGTCCGAGGGCAGGCACTTGAAGCTGGCGATGGGGAGCTCCGCCAGGGCGCTGCTGCTCCAGAACAGCGTCTCCATGAAGTTCCGCCCGACCTGGCCGCTCCCGTTGGCGATGCCGTCCGGCCACGCCGGCGAGGCGGATGCCAGCAGCAGCCGTGGGGTCTCCACGGCACCGCCGGCGAGGATCACCCGTTCCACCGGGATGCGCTCGTCGGCGCCGCCCGTTGAGACCGCATGGACGGCGGTGATGCGACGGTCCGCACCGGTCTCCAGACGGGTCGCCTGCACCCCGGTGCGCAGGCGCAGGTGCCCGGTGGCCGCTGCGCGGCGGATGAAGGTGACATCCGCCGAGCCCTTGTCCCGGCGCGGGCAGCCGAGGTTGCAGTTGCCGCAGTAGTTGCAGGCGGGCCGCCCGTCGTGGGGGCGCGACAAAGCGGCGCGATCGTTCGCGACCCAGTCGAGCCCCAGCACCCGGGCGCCGCGGGCGAGACGGCGCCCGGCCGAGCCGATCGGGTGAGGCGGCTGGAAGTGGTCGCGGGAGCCGGGGCGGTCCTCGCCTGCGCCGGGGCCCGCGATGCCGATCAGCGTCTCCGCCTCGCGGTACCAGGGCTCCAGGGTGTCGTAGTCCAGCGGCCAGTCCGCGGCGACGCCGAAGCGCGAGCGCATGCGCATCGAGTGGCGATTGAGGCGGTGGGCCTCCCCGGTGTAATGGAGCGTGCTGCCGCCGACGCCGCGGACGTGGTGATAGCCGATGCCGCTGGGCCGTCGGCGCGGCCCGTCGTTCAGCCGGCCGGTCACGCGGTTCCATGAGCGCAGGTCGTTCCAGCGCGCCTCGAGCTGCTGCAGGGGCGCGAAGCGGTAGCTACCCTGGCTGCCGTCGCGGTGGGGGAAGCGCCGCGCCTCCCAGTCCGGGCGGCCGAGGCGGAAGTCGGTATCCGGGTCGAAGCGCGGCCCGGCCTCGAGCATGAGCACCGGTATGCCCCGCCGCGTGAGCGCCCACGCCGCGGCCGCGCCGCCGGGCCCCGAGCCGATGATGACGATGCGCGGCTCAGACATCGCCGTGCTCCAGGGCCATGAGCTCGTCGATGTAGCCGCGGGGCTGGGGGGTGTGGGTGAGGGGGCTGCCCGCCCAGCTCTCGGGGTGGGCGTAGTAGAGGGTCACCGCCCGGCGGCGGACATAGTCGTAGAACACCCGTGGTCCGCGGGAACCGTTCGCCTGGGCCATCCAGGCGACCACGCGGTGCCTCTGCCCGTCCGTAAGCCGGGAGAAATCGCCTCCGGCCTGATGATCCAGCCAGCGGCAGCCCTTGCGCAGCAGCGCTTCGGGCATGCCCTGCCCGAGGTGGCCGGCAAGCACTTCCTCGTGAACGCCCAGGTCCGACGCCCCCGGGGTGAAATCGTCCGCGGGGAGCAGGGTGTCGACGTAGGCGCCGAGGGTGCGGCGAATGTCCGGCGATGCCGCACGCACGCGGGCCATGGGCAGCGGCAACGCCACCCAGGCGAGTCCGACCAGTAGCTCCCGTCTGCTAAGCCCCATCACCGTGCCCCGGCGGCTATTCTTGTGATCGTCTGCGGATACGCTCGGGAAACAACGTAGTCCCCGGGCCTTACTCATGACTTACATATATCGCCGGCGAGCCGGGAATCGGGGGGCATCCGACCCGGTTATTCATACGATCGGAGAAGTCCGCCGGGCTGATGGCTGGGTCGGCGAGGGCATCTGTGCGGACGGTCAGCGTGTGCCGTCGCGGGCGCGATCGAGTGCGGTGTTGAGCTGCTCGGTGGGGAGTCGGTGGGCGGTATAGCCGCGACGGAGGGTGGACAGATACGCCAGATTCGGCGGGGCGAGGGGCGGGCGCGGGACCATGACGTAGACCCAGGCCGCCGGATCACCGCCGACGGCACGACGCACCGGCAGGCGAAGTCGGTCGTACACCTCCGGGTACTCCTCGAAGGCATCCAGCGCGGCGAGGCAATCGCCGGTGATCTGCCAGATCAGACCCTCGACCGAGGCACCGTTGCAGGGTGTCACGTCCGCTTCCCGGCGGAATTCAAGCCGGTAACCGGCGAGCGTCGCCCGCCCCTGAAGCCGCGCGCGAGGGCAGCGCTCGGTCATGCTGACGGGGTCGGTGTTGGCGCCGTAGGCGAAGTAGAGCATTGCTACCTGAGTGATTCGAGCCGGTTACACGCCGTGTCCCTGTAGAGCCTGGCCTTGCTCGTGGGGTCGTCGGCGTATTCCTGTCGCCAGAAGTTGCAGGTTCGCCCAGCCTGGTCGATGGTCGCCTGATGCTCTCGACGCTCACGTGCCTGTCGCCGGCGCAGGGCCGCGTCCCGCTCGTCCCGCGCCGCCTGCCATTCCCGCCTGTCTGCCAGGGCGCTCCGGGCCTGGCTGGCGGCGGCCTGGAATTGTCGGCTCACGTCCCACTTCCAGTAATGATAGAAGGCCATCGCGGCGCCGAAGACACCGATGAAGGTGCCGAGTGCGATCGCGAGGACGCGACCGGTGAGATTGAAGTAGGGGGCCGGCTGCGGCCGACGGTAGTCGCTTTGCAGCTCGGGCTCCATGCCTTTCCCCGCTCTTCCCTGCGCTGTTGTGTGCGGTTCCGACCCCGAGAATAGGCAAGACCCGGGGAGGCGGCAACGGGCGCGGCGTCTGTGACGAAAAAAGCCCGCGTCATTGGCGCGGGCTTTTGGGGCAATCCGAAGATGCTGGTGGGCCCTGCTGGATTCGAACCAGCGACCAGCGGATTAAAAGTCCGATGCTCTACCAGCTGAGCTAAGGGCCCGGAGACGCGGGATATTAGCGGATCCGCGGCGGCCGGACAATCCCGGCCGCCGCATCGACGGGCGGTCAGCCGTCGATCTGGTTCAGCCGCTGGCGCGCGAGGTTGGCCGCGGAGGATTCCGGGTAGTTCTCCACGACGCGACGCAGGGTCTTGCGTGCCTCGCCGAGCTGGCCGCGCTCGTAGCGGATGTAGCCGATCTTGAGCAGGGCGTCGGGGCGCTTGGCGCTGTCGGTATAGTCGTCGAGCACGTGCTGGAACTGCTTCAGGGCCTCGTCGAACTCCCGCTGCACGTAATGGGTCTCACCCAGCCAGTAGCGCGCGTTGTCGGCGTACTCACTATCCGGGTGCTGCTTCAGGAAGCGGGTGAAGGCCTGGCCTGCCTCGTCGTAGCGCCCGGCGCTCAGGGTCTCGAACGCGGACTGGTAGGCGTTGCGTGCCGTCCCCGCGCCTGCCGCGTCGCCGCCGCCACTCGCTGCGCCGTCATCCGCCGATGCCGAACCGCCGGAGGATAGGCCGCTGTCCCCGCCGCTCTGGTCGGTGCTGGCGGCGTTGTCCGTCCCGGTGTCCGCGGCGGGCATACCGGCATCGGTCTCCTGTCCCGGGCTCGAATCCGTGCCGGTATCGTTGGCGGACGAGTCCCCGCCGGTATCACCCGCAGTGCCGCCGTCGGAGGGGCTGCCGTCCCCCTGGCCGTTTTCCAGGGCGACGAGGCGGCTGTCGATGTCCTGGTAGATCTTGCGCTGACGCTCGGAGAGCTCATCGACCCGCCGCTCCAGCTCGCTGACCCGGCCGTTGAGGCGCTGGACTTCCTGCTGTAGCGAGGAGAACTGGTTGAGCATGCGGGTCAGGGCGCCGCTGTCGAGACGCCGTTCCAGGGTGGTGACGCGCTGCTCCAGGCTCTGTCCGTTGGACTGCTGTGCCGCTGCCGGCGCCGTGGCGGTGGCGAATACCGCCGCCGCCAGCAGCGCGGGCAGCCCGCGTTTGAGGGTGTTCGTGTGCATCATGGGCTAACGCTCGTAGACGAGTTCCACCCGGCGGTTCTGCGACCACGCTTCCTCGTTGTGGCCCGTCGCGGCCGGCTTTTCCTCACCATAACTCACCACGGAGAGCTGATCACCCGCGGCACCGTTGAGGGTGAGTACGTCGGCGACAGCCTGGGCGCGGCGCTCGCCGAGGGCGAGGTTGTACTCACGGCTGCCGCGTTCGTCGGTGTGGCCCTCGATGCTCACGCTCACCTCCGGATGGGTGGAGAGGTACTGGGCGTGCTTGGTGAGGGTCTCCACGTCCTCGGGCGCGATCTGGGAGCTGTCGAACGGAAAGTAGAACACGCGCTCGGACAGCGGGCTGGACGGGTCTTCCAGGTCGGCGCTGGTGAAGCCCCCGGAGCCCTGGGCGCCGGAGGCCTCCACACCACCGCCCTCCATGTCGCCGCTGCCGGTGGCGCCCGCGGTCTCGCTGCCCTGGGCACCGGCGGCCTGGCCTTCCTGCCCGCCCGCTGCGCCGCCGCCCTGGTCGGTGGTGGCACAGCCGCTGAGGGCGAGCGCGATGACAATGATGCTGAGCCAGCGGATGGGATGTTTCATGGGGTCCTCCGATTATCGGATGGTCGGTTTCGGGTTATTCGGGTGACCAGGCGGGTTCGCGCACGTCCCCGTTGCCCTGGATGAGGTTCGCCTCCGCCCGGCCGTGGACGGAGATGGTGGCGATCGTCGGCGTGCCGCCGTGGGTGCGGGTGTAGGCGATCATCACGCCGTTGGGTGCGAATGTCGGGCTCTCGTCCAGTGGACCCTGGCTGAGCACGCGGGTGGTGTCCGTCTCCAGGTTCTTCACCGCAATGCGGAATTGCCCGTTGCGGCGGTGGACCATGGTCAGTAGCCGGCCGTCCGGGGAGATGTCGGCGGAGGCGTTGTAATCGCCGTCCCAGGTCAGGCGCTCGGCGTCGCCGCCGCGTATGCCCTTGCGGAAGATCTGCGGCCCGCCGGCGCGATCGGAGGTGAACAGCACGGATTTCCCGTCCGGTGCCCAGACCGGCTCGGTGTCGATCGCCCAGTGGCTCGTGAACTGCCGGGTCTCGCCGCTGTCGACGTCGAGGATGTAGATGTCCGGGTTGTCGCCGCGAGAGAGCGTCACTGCAAGCCGTGAGCCGTCCGGCGACCATGCCGGGGCGCCGTTGATGCCCTTGAACTGCGCGACGGTCCGGCGCTGCCCGGTGGCGACGTTCTGAACGACGATCTCCGAGCGGCCGGCCTCGAAGGAGACGTAGGCGATGCGCTCGCCCTTCGGCCCCCAGGCCGGGGAGAGCAGCGGCTCGCGGGAAGTGACGATGGTCTGTGGGTGGTGGCCGTCCGCCTGGGCGACGACGAGCCGGAACTGACGGGCGTCGCCGGCGCCGCTGGCGCGGACGTAGGCCAGGCGGCTGTTGAAGCCGCCGTCGCGGCCGATCAGCGAGCGGAACACCTCGTTGGCGATGGTATGGGCGAGGCGGCGCAGGTCGCTGCCGGTGGCGGTGTAGCGCTTGCCCACCATGCGTGAGCCGGCGTAGACGTCGAGCAGCTCGAAGCGGACCTGGAATTGCCCGCCGCTGCGCTCCACCGAGCCTACAAGGAGATTGTCGGCGCCGATCACCCGCCAGTTGCGGAAGTTGACGTCCTCCATGCGTGAGGGCTGGGCGAGGAAATCCTCCCGGGGCACGGCCTCGAACAGGCCGGTGCGCGTGAGGTCCTCGCGGACGATGCCGGCGATGTCCTCCGGCGCGGTATCTCCGCCCTCGAAGGGCACGACCGCGATGGGCAGCGCACCCAGTGCGCCGCCGGTGATGTCCACGGTGATCTGGGCCTGTGCCTGGGTCGCGGCGAGGCCGAGAATCACGGCGAGCAACAGGCGTTGCAGTCGTTTCATGGCAATTGATCCCGTAACTACTGCCGGCGGTGATCCATCATCACCCGTGCCGTGTGAACACTGCTAGCCCTGTGGGCTGAAGTGCAGGTCGATCGGGCTGAGCCGCTTCGCGACCGCCTCGTCGTTCGGCATGCGCAGCTCCGCGGTCTTGCGGACCGCGCGCAGCGCGGACTCATCGAAAGCCTGATTGCCGCTGGACTCCACCAGTTCCGCACCGCGGATCAGTCCGTTGGGGGCGACGCGTATGCGGATCACGCAGGTCAGCCCGTCCGGGACGGTGGGTGGCCGGGTCCAGTTGCCGCTGATCTGGTTGTTCCATACCCCGGAGAGGCTGGCAACGGCCTGGTCTGCGGCCCGGGCGGTGCGCTCTTCGGCAAGCTGTTTCTTGAGTGCCGCCTCGCGCTCGGCCTGCTCGGCCTTGCGCTTCTCCTCAAGCTTGCGCTGGCGTTCCTCCTCGGCCTTACGCTGCTCCTCGAGCTTGCGTTTGCGCTCGGCCTCGGCCTCGCGTTTGGCCTTGGCCTCGGCGAGGCGTTTCTCCTCGGCCTTGCGTTGTTCCTCGAGTTTGCGCTGGCGTTCGGCCTCCGCCTTGCGTTGCTCCTCGAGCTTGCGTTTGCGCTCGGCCTCGGCCTCACGCTTGGCCTTGAGCTCGGCGAGGCGTTTCTCCTCGGCCTTGCGCTGTTCCTCGAGTTTGCGCTGGCGTTCGGCCTCCGCCTTGCGCTGCTCCTCGAGCTTCTTCTGGCGCTCGGCCTCGGCCTCGCGTTCGGCCTTGGCCTCGGCGAGACGCTTCTCCTCGGCCTTGCGTTCGCGCTCGATGCGGTCCAGCTCGGCCTGGCGTTTCTCCTCGGCCTGCTGTTTCTGCTTCTCGATACGCTCCATCGCGGCCTTAACCCGCGACTCGTCCACCGTCACCGCCTGGATGGCGCGGGTATCCGGCTCGCTGCGCACCGGCGGGGCGGCCGAGAAGCTCAGGCCCAGCGCGACCAGGGCGGCCACGTGGACGCCTACGGCGAGGGCGATGTCACCGGCGAGGCCTCCGCGCATCAGCGCTCCCCGGCCGGCGGCTCGGTCATGAGGCCCACCTGGGGGACGCCGGCCTGCTTGAGCCGCGCCATCACCTCGATGACCCGGCCGTAGCTGACGTTCTTGTCACCGCGCACGAGTACCGGGACGTCCGGGCGTTGGCGGCGAACGGCGGTGACCGTAGTGATCAGTGCCTTTGCGGAGACGGGCTCGTCCGGGCTCTCGCCGACGTTGAGGTAGGTCTGGCCCTCGCTGTCGACCTCGATGATCACCGGCTCCTGGTCCTGCTGCGGCATTGCCTCGGCGCTCTGCTGGGGCAGGTCGATCTCCACGCCCTGATAGAGCAGCGGTGCGGTGACCATGAAGATCACCAGCAGTACCAGCATGACGTCGATGTAGGGCACGACGTTGATCTCGGCCATCGGCCGGCGCCGGATGCGCTGTCTGGGCGGAGGGAGCGTGCTGCGCAAGGTGGCGGCTCCTGATCAGTCCGCGGCGCTGCGCGCGCCGCCCGCTGTGTGCTGGGCCTGGACGTGGCGCTGGAGGATGCTGGTGAACTCCTCCACGAAGATCTCGTAGCGGTTGAGCATGCGCTCGATGCGGCTGGCGTAGCGGTTGTACGCCACTACCGCCGGGATCGCGGCGAACAGCCCCATGGCGGTGGCGATCAGTGCCTCGGCGATGCCCGGGGCGACGGTGGTCAGCGTCGCCTGCTGCATCTGCCCGAGGGCCATGAAGGCGTTCATGATGCCCCAGACGGTGCCGAACAGGCCCACGTAGGGACTGGTCGAACCCACCGTGGCCAGGAAGGGCACGTAGGACTCGAGATCGTCCGTTTCCCGGGACAGGGCCACGCGCATGGCCCGGTGGGCGGCCTCGACGGTGGGTTCGCCGGCCGCCCCCTGTTTGCGCATGCGCGAGAATTCGCGGAAGCCGGCGCGGAAGATGCGCTCCATGCCGCCGGCCTCGTGGTGCGGGGTCTGCATCTGGGAGTAGATCTCGGCGAGGTTGCCGCCGGACCAGAAACGGTCCTCGAAGGCCTCGGCGCCGCTTTGCGCCTGGCGCAGGGCCCGGCGCTTGCGGAAGATCAGAACCCAGGAGGCCACCGACGCGGCGAGCAGTGTCAGCATCACTAACTGAACGACGAAGCTTGCCTGGAGCACGAGGTGGCTGAACGTCATGTCAACCGACATGGGGGGTCTCCGCTCGCGATGATCTGTGGACGATGGCCCGGCCGCGTGTGCTCGCCGGCACTGTGGCCACGCCGCACGCCGGTCCCGTCAGGGGGCCGGTTGTGCGCGGCGAATGGAGCGTCAATGTAGCTATCCTGCCTCGGCGCGGCAAGCGGCTGCATGACGCCCATGGCTACAGGCAGTGGACCGGGGGAAGCGCCCCCGGGTTCCCGGGGGCGTTCAGGAAGAAAAAAGCACCTGCAGACCGGAATGAGGGGGTGACGGGGCTAAAGAAGCCTGCAGGCGCGTAAACCGTTTGGCGTCGTGCCGTTTTCGCGGCGCCGTGTGTTGCCATGGGTGCAAGACTACCACCGCATACCGGTGCGTCGAATCGGGTGTCCAGCAGGGTTGTTCGAGGGGAGTGAGGCGTTATTTATATTGTTGTTTATTAAGAATTTATTAGGAATGTTTGGCGGCTGTCGTGAAGTAACGACACCACCCGAGGGCCGGTCCGGAGCGGGGTTCGCCGTCCCGGCGGCGTACGGCGTCGTCCCGCCGCGACACCGCCGGGGCCCGGGCGTCAGCGCTGGGGCTTGAACATCCCCGGATTGAGCTCGTGGCGGTTGAGCAGCTTGTAGAACTCGGTGCGGTTGCGCTTTGCGAGCCGGGCGGCCTGGGTCACGTTGCCCTGGGTAATCTGCAGCAGCTTGACCAGGTAGTCCCGCTCGAAGTCCCGGCGGGCATCGGCGAAGGCCGGCAGGCCGGGGGTGTCATCACGCAGGGCCTTGCGCACCAGGTCGTCGGAGACGATCGGTGCGGTGGACAGGATGGCGACCTGCTCGATGACGTTGTAGAGCTGGCGGATATTGCCCGGCCAGGGCGCGCTCACCAGCCGCTCTAGGGCCGGCTGGGCGAGACTGCGGAGGTCCTTGTCGTACTTCGTCGCCAGCTCCCGGAGAAAGTGGTTGGCGAGTAGCGGGATGTCCTCGCGGCGCTCGGAGAGCGGCGGCAGGTGCAGCGAGACCACGTTCAGTCGGTAGTAGAGGTCCTCGCGGAACTCGCCCTCCGCCATGGCCTGTTCGAGATCGCGGTGGGTGGCGGAGATGATGCGCACGTCCACCGGCACCGGCGTGCTCGTGCCCACCGGGTGGATCTGCTGCTCCTGGAGCACGCGCAGGAGCTTCACCTGGAGCGCCGCGGGCATGTCGCCGATCTCGTCGAAGAACAGCGTGCCGCCGTCGGCGGTGCGGAACAGCCCGGTCTGGCCGTCGGCGGTGCCGAAGAGCTCCGCCTCCAGGCGCTGCTCCGGGATTGCGCCGCAATTGACCGGTACGAATGGGGCCTCCGCGCGACGGCTGGCCCGGTGGATGGCCCGGGCGAGGACCTCCTTGCCCGTGCCGCTGTCCCCCTGGATGAACACGCTCGCCTCACTGGGGGCGATCAGCCGGGCGCGCTGGAGGATCTCCTCCATCGCCGCGCTGCGGGTGATGATCTCCGCGCGCCAGGCCTGGGCGGTCTCGTCCTCGTCGTCCTCGGCGGGGATCGCGCCGGACAGCCGCAGGGCGCTCTCCACCTGCTGGAGCAGGTACGGTGCCTCGAACGGCTTGGTGATGAAGCTGAACACCCCGCTCTTGGTGGCCCGGACCGCCTCGGGGATAGTGCCGTGGGCGGTGAGGATAATCACCGGCAGGCTCGGATGCTGGTCGTGGAGGCGCTGGAACAGCGTCATGCCGTCCATGCCGTCCATGCGCAGGTCGGTGATCACCAGATGCGGACGCACGGCGGTGATGTGCGCCAGCGCTTCCTCGCCGCTCGCGGCGGTGGTGATCTCGTAGCCGCGCGAGCGCAGGCGGATGGAGAGCAGGCGGAGCACGCCCGGGTCGTCGTCCACCACGAGGATGCGGTAGGCCGTGGTCATGGTTACTGGGTCCCGTTCCGCTGTTGTTCGCGTTGCTGGAGGCTTTCCTCGATGGCCTTCAGGCCTTCGAGCTGGTCACGCAGCTGGGCGTTCTCCGCGCGCAGCTCCTCCAGCGCCTTCTTCAGCCCCTTGTTGCCGGCGTTGCCGGCCGCGGCCTCGCCGCGCCAGTGCAGTCCGTCGGCGATGACCGCCGCGAGTACCCCGGCGGCAGTGTCTGCGGTGGCCGCCGCGTCGAGGCAGTCGTCGAACAATGTATCGATCGCCGGCGGCTCGGCGTCCCCCGGCAGGCGCAGGGCGAGCATGCCGGCGCTGAGCTCGGCGGCGTCGCAGTGCCCGTCCGTGCGGTTCTCGAGCTGGCGCGCCATGCGCTGACGCAGGGCGTCGCCGGACAGGCCCTGGCTGCCGCGCACGGTTTCCAGCGCCGTGGCCACGGTTCCCGCCTCGGTGTCCGGCAACCGCTGCTGCGGCCACTCCCCGGGCAGATTCTGACAGCCCGCCAGGACCCCGGCCGTGAGCGCGAAGACGGCCATCATGCGTTTCATGCGTCGATCACTCCTTGCCCGCCGCCGGCAGCGCCGTCCCGGCGTGCTGCGGCGCGGGCCCGCGCAACGGCAGCATCACGCGGAATCGGCCGCCTGTGCCATCGCCGGCACCGCCGATCTCGATGCGACCGCCGTGCGCGAGTGCGTATTCCCGGGTGATCGACAGGCCGAGGCCCGTGCCCTTGACGTAACCTTCCGGCTGGTTGCCTCCCTGGTAGAAGGCCTCGAAGATGCGCGTCCGTTCGCCTTCCGGCACCCCCGGGCCGTCATCCTCGACGACCAGCGTCACCCACTCATTGTCCGGTTCGATGGTAACCCGAACCCGACCCCCCGTGGGCGAGAACTTGATCGCATTGGAGACAAGGTTGTCCACGATAGTGCGCAGCTTTTCCGCATCGCCGCGCAGCGGCGCCTTGGCCTCGCGGAAATCGAGATGGATGTCGCGGGCGCGAATGGCCGCGCGGTGCCGGCCGAGCACTTCGGCGGCGATCTCGCCGAGGTCCGCCTGGCCGAGGCGCAGTTGCGGGAGCTGGGACTGGGTGCGCGAGAAGTCGAGCAGGTCCTCGATGAGGCCCTGGAGCTGGCGGCCGCTGTCGTCGAGGATGGTGGTGATCTCGCGCTGCTCGTCGTTGAGCGGACCGACCACCTCCTCGCTGAGGAGCTGGCTGGACTCGCGGATCGCGGTCAGCGGTGTCTTGAGTTCGTGGGATACGTGGCGGAGGAAGCGCGTCTTCTCGTTCTCAAGCTCGATGAGCCGGTTGCGCAGCCAGTCCAGTCGTTCGCCGAGGGCCTGCAGGTCCTGGGGACCGGAGACGGTGATCGGCTCGTCGAAGCGGGCGGCACCGAGCCGGCGGATGGCCTGATCGATGCCGCGGATGGGCCGGGAGATGAGCACGGTGAACACGCCGGCGGAGATCAGCGTCAGCGGCAGCAGGGCCGCCCCCATCCAGAACAGCCAGCGCTGGGCGGTGGCCCCCAGCGACTGCATGCGTCGGACCTCCTGGTCGATGACGTCGTTACTGCGCGTGCTCACCGCGTCGGCGAGCTGGGTCATCGCGATGAAGCGGTCGGTCACCGCCTCCTGGGTGAGCCCGTCCGGGGCGCCCTCGGCGGTGAGCTCGTCGAACAGGCTCTGTTCGCGCTCGCCGAGCACGTTCAGCAGCCGCTGCTGCGTGGTGGTCGCGGCAAAGCGCCGCAGCTCGGTCAGGTTGTCGCGGAACTGCTGGTGGGCGTTGCGATAGACCTCCAGGAGACCCTCGTCGTCCAGCACCAGGTGCTGGCGTGCGGCGCGCTCCAGCGCGGTGAGGCTGTCGTCCAGGTTGCTGGAGAGCTGGATCGCGCGGGCCGCGTTGTAGACCGTGGTGTGCGCCTGCTCGGAGAGACGGTCCACGTACACGCCGGCGTAGCCCAGCGCCACGAACAGCGGCACGATCACGAAGCCGAAGCCGAGGAGGATGAGCGAGAGCAGCGAGCGGGGACGCACGGCGCTCACCCGTCGGCGAACAGGTCCCCGGGCAGATCGCCGCGCGGGGGTGGCGCGAAGCCGCAGTGGCTCCAGGCGCTGCGGGTGGCCATGCGCCCGCGCGGGGTGCGCTGGAGGTAGCCCTGCTGGATCAGGTAGGGCTCGATGACGTCCTCGATGGTGCCGCGCTCCTCGCCGATGGCGGCGGCGAGGTTGTCCACGCCCACCGGCCCGCCGTCGAACTTCTCGATGATGGCGCGCAGCAGCCGCCGGTCCTGGATGTCGAAGCCGTTGGTGTCCACCTCCAGCAGGTCCATGGCCGCCTGCGCCACCTCTGCGGAGATATGGCCGTTGGCACGGACCTCGGCGTAGTCGCGCACGCGGCGCAGCAGGCGGTTGGCGATGCGCGGCGTGCCGCGGGCGCGGCGGGCGATCTCCTCGGCGCCGCCGGTGTCGATGTCCAGGGTCAGCAGGCCGGCGGAGCGGCGCGTGATCTCGGCGAGATCCTCGACGCTGTAGTACTCCAGGCGCTGGACGATGCCGAAGCGGTCGCGCAGCGGTGAGGTCAGCAGCCCCGCACGGGTGGTGGCGCCGACCAGGGTGAACGGCGGCAGGTCGAGCTTGATGGAGCGCGCCGCCGGGCCCTCGCCGATGAGGATGTCGATCTTGAAGTCCTCCATCGCCGGATAGAGCACCTCCTCGACCACCGGTGCGAGGCGGTGGATCTCGTCGACGAAGAGTACGTCGCCCGGTTCCAGGTTGGTCAGCAGCGCGGCGAGGTCGCCGGGCTTGTCGAGCACCGGACCGGAGGTCTGGCGCAGGTTCACGCCGAGTTCGTGGGCGATGATGTTGGCCAGTGTGGTCTTGCCGAGGCCGGGCGGACCGAAGATCAGGGTGTGGTCCAGCGACTCGTCGCGCCCGCGCGCCGCGGAGATGAAGATCTCCATCTGCTCGCGCACCCGCGGCTGGCCGGCGTAGTCGCCCAGCCGGCGCGGCCGTATGGCGCGGTCGACGGCCTCGTCCTCGGGCAGGGCGGTGGAGCTGACGACGCGGTCGGCTTCGATCATGGTGTCATCTCCGGTCAGCGCACGGCGCGGCGCAGGGCCTCACGGATGAGGGTCTCGCTGCTGTGGGCGTCGGTGTCGATGTCGGCGAGCAGGCGCTGTGCCTCGGCGGGCTTGTAGCCCAGGGCGACGAGCGCGCTCAGCGCCTCGCCGGTGGCGTCGTCCGCGCCTGTCCCGGCGCCGCCTCCCGCGGGGGCGGGGGTGACCGCCGCGGCGCCGCCGAACTCGCCGATGCGGTCCGCCATCTCCATGACCAGGCGCTCGGCGGTCTTCTTGCCCACCCCGGGCAGCCGCGTGAGGGTTGCGGTGTCGCGGGCCTCCACGCAGCGCACGAAGTCCTCCGCGCGCATGCCGGAGAGCAGGGCGAGGGCGAGTTTGGGGCCGACCCCCGAGACGCGGATGAGCGCCCGGAAGAGCCGGCGCTCGGCCTCGCTGAGGAAGCCGAAGAGCACCTGGGCATCCTCGCGCACCGCCAGGTGGGTGCGCAGGGTGACCTCGCCGCCGATCTCGGGGAGCTCGTAGAACACCGACATCGGTGCCTCGACCTCGTAGCCCACGCCCTGGACGTCCACCACCAGCACCGGTGGCTGTTTCTCGACCAGCTTTCCGTGCAGCCGTGCGATCATGCCGTGCGTCCCCGTCCGGCGAGCCGCCCGGCGAGGCGGTCGCGGTGGATGTGGCAGAGCGCGACACCGAGGGCGTCGGAGGCGTCCTCGCGCAGCCGGCCCTGCAGTCCCAGCAGTGTGCGCACCATGTACTGTACCTGCTCCTTGCCGGCGCCGCCGTTGCCGGTGACCGCCTGCTTGACCATGGAGGCCGTGTACTCGGCGAGCGGCAGGCCGCGGCCCACGCAGGCGCAGATCGCCGCGCCGCGGGCCTGACCGAGCTTGAGCGCGGAGTCCGGATTGTTGCGCACGAACACCTGCTCGATCGCCGTCTGCGCCGGCTGGTAGCGTTCCACGACCTCGCCGAGCTGCTCGAAGATCGCGCGCAGCCGCACCGGGAAGGCCTGGCCCTCGACGCGGATCACGCCGCTGGCCACGTACACCAGCCCGCGGTCGTGGCTGTCGATGATGCCGAAGCCGGTCACCCGCGAGCCGGGGTCGATGCCGAGCACGCGGCACACGCCGTCGCCGCTCATGCTGCCGGCCTTACCGCCGTCGCCGCTGTGCGAGCGCCCATGGCCGCGTCAGCCCTCTTCGTAGGCGGAGGGCTGGATGTCGGCGTTGGTGTAGACGTTCTGCGTGTCGTCGAGGTCCTCCAGACGCTCGATCAGCCGCAGGGTCTTGCGCCCGTCCTCGTCGCCGACCTCGACGGTGGTCTCCGGGCGCATGGTCACCTCCGAGTCCGCCGGTTCCAGGTCGGCGGCGAGCAGCGCGTCCTTGGTGGCGTGGTAGCTCTCGGGAGCGGTGAGCACCTCGATGGAGCCGTCCTCGTTGGTGACGATGTCGTCCGCGCCCGCCTCCAGCGCCACCTCCATGATGCGTTCCTCGTCGCTGTCCGGCGGGAACAGCAGCACGCCGCGCTGGGTGAACAGGAAGGCGACGCAGCCGTCGGTGCCGAGGTTGCCGCCGTGCTTGGAGAAGGCGTGGCGGACCTCGCTGACCGTGCGGTTGCGGTTGTCGGTCATGCAGTCGACCATGATCGCGACGCCGCCGGGGCCGTAGCCCTCGAAGCGCGGCTCCTCGTAGTTGGCGCTGTCGTCATCCCCCGAGGCCTTCTTGATCGCGCGCTCGATGTTGTCCTTGGGCATGTTCACCGCGAGCGCGCGGTCCATCGCCAGGCGCAGCCGCGGGTTGGTCTCCGGGTCGGGACCGCCCATGCGGGTGGCGACGTTGATCTCGCGAATGGCCTTGGTGAAGAGCTTGCCGCGCTTGGCGTCCTGGGCCTTCTTGCGGTGCTGGATGTTGGCCCACTTGCTGTGTCCTGCCATGATCCTCCCCGTCGGTGCACTGTCATGGACGTCGGCTCTGGTGTGCGCGCGTGTTCGCCCGCACGACGATCCTGATAGATTATCATGACCGGGTATCGGTCACCGTGGGGAGTGGTTTCCCGCGGCCGGGGGAAAGGACGTTCGGGAACTCGGGGGCTATGAGCGAAGAGGTTTCGGTTGACTGGCTCGAGGGCGTCTCGCCGTTGCAGGGACTGGATCGGGAACGCCTCGCGGCACTGGTCGCGGAAGCGGAGGTGGAGCGCCACGAACCGCGCGCGGTGATCTTCCAGCGCGGCGACAAGGACGCCTGGACACGCTACGTGCTCTCCGGCGAGGTGGTGATGGCCACGGCGCCCGGCGAGCCGGTACACAGCGTGGTCGGTCTCGGCGATGCCGGCGTGGCGGCGGAGCCCATCGGCATGGACGACGTACATACCTGCAACGCCCTGGCGCGCACGGCGGTGAAGCTCATCCGCGTGCCCACGGCGCGGATCCGGGCATTGCTCGACGAGGTCGGTCCGGCCACGGACTACGAGGTCGACGAGATCGGCGCGGCCGACGAGTCCGACGAGCTCTACAGCGCACTCATCACCGACCTGCTCCAGGACCGGCTGGATCTGCCGACCATGCCGGACGTCGCCGTGCGCGTGCGCTCGGCGGTCGCCGACGAGCGGGCCGGTGCGCCGGAGGTCACGCGCATCATCCAGGCGGACCCGGCGGTCGCCGCGCGGGTCCTGCAGGCCGCGAACTCGGCGCTCTACCGCGGCGAGCGCACCGTGGACAGCCTCAACCAGGCGGTGGTGCGGCTGGGGCTGCGCAACGTCCGCGAGCTGGTCACGGCGGTGACCATGCGCGAGGTCTTCAAGTCGAAGAACACCCTGCTCAACCAGCGCATGCTCGAGCTCTGGCAGCACAGCGCGCTGGTGGCCGCCACCTCCGCGGTGCTGGCCCGGCGGCTGTCCGGCTTCGATTCCGACCGGGCACTGCTTGCCGGGCTCATCCACGACATCGGTGTGGTCCCGATGCTCGCTCACGCCTCGGACTATCCCGGGCTCGCCGGCAATCCCGGGGCACTCGAGCAGGCCATTGCCGCCCACCGCGGCGATCTCGGGGCGATGATCCTGCGGCGCTGGAACTTCTCCGACGAAATGGTGGACGTGGCCCTGCTCGCCGAGGAGTGGTCGCGGGAGTCGGACGGCGGGGCGGACTACGCGGACCTGGTCATCGCCGTGCAGCTCGAGTGCCTGGGCGGCGGTGCCCCGGACAGCGAGCTCCCCGCGCTGGAGACAGTGCCGGTCTACGACCGCCTGGGGCTGGCGAGCATCGCCAGCGACACCGGTGAGACCCTGCTCGAGGAGGCCCACGACGAGATCGGCGAGATCCAGGCGCTGCTCATGGGCTGACGCCCGGGGTCAGCCCCCGGGCTTTCTCAGATCCTTGCGCAGGATCTTGCCTACCGGTGACTTCGGCAGCTCGTCGCGGAAGAACACCCGCTCCGGCACCTTGTAGGCGGTGAGCTCGCGACGGGCCCACTCGCGCACGTCCGCCTCGGTGAGCGACGGGTCGCCCGTCACCACGAAGGCGTGGACGTGCTCGTCGCCCTCGTCGTCGCGCACGCCCACGACCGCCACCTCGTCGATGTCCGGGTGGGCGCCGAGGACGTCCTCGACCTCGTTCGGGTACACGTTGAACCCGCTGACGTCGATCATGTCCTTCTTGCGGTCGACGATGGAGAGATAGCCCCGCTCATCCATGCGTGCGACGTCGCCGGTGTGGAACCAGCCGCCGCGCATTGCCGTCGCGGTCTCCTCCGGGCGCTGCCAGTAGCCGCGCATCACCTGCGGGCCACGCACCACGAGCTCGCCGGGGGTGCCGAGGGGGACGTCCTCGTCGTCCTCATCCACCAGGCGGACCTCCGTGCCGGGCATCGGGATGCCGATGGTCCCCAGCCGGACCTCCCCGGCCGGCGGGTTCACCGCTACCACCGGCGAGGTCTCGGACAGACCGTAGCCCTCGCAGATCGGGCTGCCCACGAGCCGCTCCCATTCCTCGGCGACGTGGGTGTGCAGTGCCGTGCCCCCGGAGATTGACAGGTCGATGGAGCGGGGCGGGTTCTCGCGGAACCAGGACTCGCGCAGCAGGCCCTGGAACAGGGCATTCACCGCGGAGAACTTGGTCACGGCAAACTGCTCGAACGCCCGGCGCAGCTTTGCCGGCGGCCGCGGTGACGGGCAGAGGATGTTGCGGCAGCCCGTGGTGAAGAAGGTCAGCATGTTAAAGGTGAACGCAAAGATGTGGTACATCGGCAGCGCCGTCAGCACGATGTCTTTACCGGGGCGCAGCACCGGCCCGGCGATGGCCAGGGTCTGGGCGACATTGGCCATGAGGTTGCCGTGGGTGAGCTCCGCGCCCTTGGCGACGCCGGTGGTGCCGCCGGTGTACTGCAGCACGGCCGTGTCGTCGCTCCCGCGCCGGGGCGGGTCGGCGCGCAGGGCGCCGGCCCCGCGCTCGCCCTCGGTGATGGCCTGTTCCAGCGGTGTCACCGCCATGGGCATGGCCGGGATTTCGCGGCGGATATAGCGCAGCATCCCGCGGATCAGCCGCGATTTCAGCCAGGGGAAGAACGAGGCGATGCTCAGGGTCACGACCCGGGAGACGTCCGTGTCCCGGAGCGCTTCCGGGAGCTTGTCGGCGAACATGTCGATGATCACCAGCACCCGGGCGCCGGCGTCGCGGAGCTGGTGGTTCATCTCGTGGGCGGTATAGAGCGGATTGACGTTGACCAGCACCGCACCGGCCTTGAACACACCGAACGCGCATACCGGGAAGGCAAGGTTGTTGGGGGCCTGCAGCGCGACCCGCTCGCCGGGGGTGATGCCCGCCTCGTCGCGCAGCCAGGCGGCGAAGGCGTCGGAAGCCCGGTCCACCTCCGTGAAGCTCAGGCTCGCGGTCATACCGTTCTCCAGGCAGACCGTGAACGCCGGTGCCGAGGTGTGTTCCCGCGCGGCACGGCGCACGAGCGCGGCGAGGTCGGTGTCCGGCAGCGGCTGGAACTCGCCGCTGACACCGGGGCCGTAGGCATCGAGCCAGGGCTGAGCCCCGGCGCGGTTGGAGTCGGTCATGGCAGCGCTCTCCTCCTGCACGGCGGCCGGCACCCGGTGCGCCGGTGCCGCGATTGTGCCATCGCCCGCCGCTCTCCCGCATTGGCCCTCTTCGCGGGGCTGGTAGGATTGTCGTTCTTTGCGGCGGTCGTTTCACGCCGGATCAACGGAGCCTCTCCGAAGCCCGACCATGCACCATACGCTAGCGTATCCTCGCCATCCGGGGAAATCCTTTTCCGCCATCGCCGCGCACTGGCCCGGCGCCGTGTGGCTCGACAGCGGCGGCGTCGCCGGCACCCGCTACGACATCATTGCCGCCGCGCCACGGGCCTGGTTCCGGGTGGTCGACGGCGTGGTCCGGCGCCGTTGCGCCGAGGGAGGGACATGGGTGGATACCGGCCTTTTTCCGGACGGGCTGCGGGCCGGGCTGGATCGGGCGCCGGTAGGGCCGCCGCCGTTCGCCGGCGGGCTCATCGGCTATTTCGGCTACGACCTCGGACGCCGGCTGATGGGCCTCGCGGACGCCTCCGCCGGCACGGTGGAGGCCGAGTTCGGGCGCTACGACTGGGCGGTGGTGATCGATCACCACCGGTGCCGGGCGTGGCTCGCCGGTCCGGCGGCGGATGCGTCGCTGGCGCACGCGCTGGACGCGGCGATGGCGGCGACAACGGCTCCGGCGCGGCGCTGGCGGCTCGGTCCGGTACTGGCCGACCTGGACCGTGGCGCCTACGCCGCGGCCTTCGCCCGGGTGCAGCATTACCTCCACGCCGGGGACTGCTACCAGGTGAACCTGGCGCGCCGGTTCGAGGCGCCGCTGGAGGGCGACCCCCTGGGCCTGTGGCTGGCCCTGCGCGAGGCGAGTCCCGGCGGATACGGCGCGTATCTCGACCTGCCCGGGCGTTCAGTGCTCAGCATCTCGCCGGAGCGGTTTCTGCAACTGCGCGACGGTGCCGTCGAAACCCGGCCGATCAAAGGTACCCGGCCCCGGGACCCGGAGCCGCGGCGCGATGCTGCCCTCGCCGCGGACCTGCGCGGCTCGCCCAAGGACCGGGCGGAGAACCTGATGATCGTGGATCTGCTGCGCAACGACCTCGGTCGGGTGTGCGAGACGGGCAGCGTGCGCGTGCCGCGTTTGTTCGACGTCGAGCGCTTCGCCACGGTGCAGCACCTGGTCAGCGTGGTGACCGGGCGGCTGCCCGCCGGACGCGACGCCCTGGACCTGGTGGCGGCCTGTCTGCCCGGCGGCTCGATCACCGGGGCCCCGAAGCACCGGGCGATGCAGATCATCGACGAGCTGGAGCCGACCCGGCGGGGTGTGTACTGCGGTGCGGTCGGTTACCTCGGTGACGATGGCGCGATGGACACCAGCATCGCCATCCGTACCGCCGTTGCGGCCGGCGGCCGGGTGGAATACCGCGCCGGCGGGGGCGTGGTCGCGGATTCCACCGAGGCGGGGGAGTTCGACGAAACGGGCGCCAAGGCAGCCGCCTTCCTCGGCCTCGTCTCCGCCCCGCGGTAAGCCGCCTGTCCCTGCGGAGTCCGGCCGGGACACGCACGGCCGGAGGTTTCCGCCCGCTGGTCGCGGCGTTTTTGTGCGGGGCGGCATCGCGCGCGCACGGCTGTTATGATCGACAGCTACTCAAAGGGCTCAACACAGACGGGTCAGGGAGGCAGTAATGGAAGATACGGTCATCGTCGCCGCCGGACGCAGCGCCATCGGCAATTTCGGCGGGGCCCTCTCGCAGCTCTCGGCAGTGGATCTCGGCACCCAGGTGCTTCGCGGTCTGCTCCAGCGCGCCGGCGTGGACGGCGAGCAGATCGACGAGGTGATCCTCGGCCAGGTCCTGGCTGCCGCCGCCGGTCAGAACCCGGCGCGCCAGACGGCGCTCAACGCCGGTCTGCCGGTAAGCTGCCCGTCCATGACCATCAACAAGGTCTGCGGTAGCGGCCTCAAGGCGACCCATCTCGCCAGCCAGGCGATCCGGCTGGGCGATGCGCGCACCATCGTCGCCGGCGGCCAGGAGAGCATGAGCACCGCACCGCACGCCCTGCCGAAGTCCCGCACCGGTCAGCGCATGGGCGACTGGAAGCTCGAGGACACCATGATCAAGGACGGCCTCTGGGACGCCTTCAACCAGTACCACATGGGCGTCACCGCGGAGAACCTGGCGGAGAAGTACGGCATCTCCCGCGAGGAGCAGGACCAGTTGGCCGCGACCTCGCAGCAGCGCGCCGAGGCCGCACAGAAGGCCGGGCGCTTCGCCGACGAGATCATTCCCATCGAGATCCCCCAGCGCAAGGGCGATCCGATCCGCTTCGACGAAGACGAGTTCATCAAGCACGGCTGTACCGCGGAGGGGCTCGGTAAGCTGCGCCCGGCGTTCAAGGGCGATGGCAGCGTCACCGCCGGCAACGCCTCCGGGATCAACGACGGCGCCGCCATGGTGCTGATGATGTCCGCGGGCCAGGCGGAGGCGCTCGGCCTGGAGCCGCTGGCGCGGATC
Organism: Arhodomonas sp. KWT2; assembly: GCF_041949875.1. Classification (NCBI taxonomy): domain Bacteria; kingdom Pseudomonadati; phylum Pseudomonadota; class Gammaproteobacteria; order Chromatiales; family Ectothiorhodospiraceae; genus Arhodomonas; species Arhodomonas sp. KWT2. Next base: position 26,664 of record NZ_JBHFPQ010000037.1, on the reverse strand, counting down.
CGTGCCTATGCCAACGCCGGCGTGGATCCGGCCTACATGGGCTCCGGCCCGGTGCCGGCGACCCGGCGCTGTCTCGAGCGGGCGGGCTGGTCCATTGGGGACCTGGACCTTATCGAGGCGAACGAGGCCTTCGCCGCCCAGGCGCTTGCGGTCAGCCGCGAGCTCGAATGGGACATGGAGCGTGTCAACGTCAACGGTGGTGCCATCGCCCTCGGTCATCCCATCGGGGCCTCCGGCGCCCGTATCCTCGTCACGCTCCTCCATGAGATGAAGCGCCGGGACGTGCACAAGGGACTGGCGACGCTGTGCATCGGCGGCGGACAGGGCGTCGCCCTGGCCGTGGAGCGATAGAAACCGCCACGCGCCGTCCGCCCCCGGGCGGCGCCCTCATCACCCAACGGCCAGGCAAGAGCACCCATGTCCGAGACCCGAGTGATCAAGAAATACCCGAATCGCCGGCTCTATGACACGGCGATCAGCAGCTACATCACCCTCGCCGACGTCAAGCGCCTCGTGCTCGACGGCGTGGACTTCGAGGTGGTGGACGCCAAGACCAAGGCGGATCTGACCCGCAGCATCCTTCTGCAGATCATCAGCGAGGAGGAGGAGGGCGGCGAGCCCATCTTCTCCAGCGATCTGCTCGCCCAGATCATCCGCTCCTACGGCGGGAACATGCAGAACATGCTCACCAGCTACCTGGAGAAGAGCATGGAGATGTGGGAGGAGCAGCAGCGCCTGTTCCACGAGCGCACCCGCAGCCTCATGGGCGGCGACCCGATGGAGATGCTCAGCCAGATCACCGAGCGCAACCTCGCGATGTGGCAGGCGATGAGCGGCTTCAGCGACGGTGGCGCCCGCCGCGGCTCCTCCTCCGGCTCCGGCGGCGGCAGCGACAAGAAGGGCGGCGGCTCCAGCTCCGGCGGCGGCAACAAGGACGACTGAGCCGGCCGCCGCATTCCGCATTACCGGCCCGGTGCTCCTGCGCCGGGCGGTCTCCCCTCTCCCGCTCCGTGGCGGCACGGGCGGGCCCGGAATCCGGTTGACACATCCCCGGGGCGGTCCTACGCTTGCCCGGTATTGTGCGCCGCACAATCCGCGTTGTGCGTGCGCGTCCATTCCGATCCATAGATTCAAGAGGTAGCCGGCATGAGCGAACGTCTGGCCCTGGTGACCGGCGGCAACGGCGGTATCGGTACCGAGATCTGCAAGCACCTGGTGCGCTCCGGCCACCGGGTGGTGAGCACCTGCGTCGACCCCGAGCGCGAGAACATCCGCGAGTGGCAGGCCGAACTGCGCGAGGCGGGTTACGAGGTGGACTGGGTCGCCTGCGACGTCTCGGATTTCGAGGCCTGCGTAGAGATGGCGAACCACGTCGAGCAGGAGTTCGGCAACGTCGACGTCCTCGTCAACGCCGCCGGCATCACCCGGGACGCGTTCCTGCACAAGATGGACCCGGACAACTGGCAGGCGGTGATCACGGTGGACCTCAACAGCGTGTTCAACGTCACCCGCCAGTTCGTCGGCGCTATGCGCGACCGCGGCTACGGGCGGATCGTCAACATCTCCTCGGTCAACGGTGCGGCGGGGCAGTTCGGCCAGACCAACTATTCCGCCGCCAAGGCCGGTATCCACGGCTTCACCATGGCGCTGGCGAAGGAGAGTGCGCCCAAGGGCGTGTCGGTGAACACCGTCTCCCCGGGGTACGTGCGCACGTCCATGACCGCGGCCATCCCGGAGAAGGTGCGCGAGTCCATCGTTGCCCAGATCCCGACCGGGCGGATGGCCGAGGCGGAGGAGATCGCGCGGGTGGTGGCCTTCCTCGCGGAGGAGCAGTCCGGCTACATCAACGGGGCGAACATCCCGGTGAACGGCGCGCTGTTCTGCAGCTTCTGAGCCCTGCCCCTGATGCATGCCCGAGGCGGCGGTCGCTTCGCCGCCGGCGGGCTCATTCCCTTGCCGAGAGCCAGTCGTCCAGCGCGGGATAGAGCGTGCCGTGGGCGTGACTGCTGATGAACACCCCCAGGTGTCCGCCGGGCAGCCGGTGCTCGGTGTACTCCCCGCCGGTGCGCCCGGCCAGCGCCGTGGCCGCGGCCAGCGGCACGAGGTGGTCCGCCTCGGCGGCGGCGTTGAACACCGGCACGCGGACGTCCTCCAGGCGCACCGGCCAGCCGCGCAGGGTCAGGCCGCCCCGGATCAGGGCGTTGTCCCGGTAGAGGGCACGCACGAACTCCACGAACGCGGTCAGCGCCTGATCCGGTCCCTCGTACATCCAGTGCTCCATGCGCAGAAACTCCCCCAGGGCCTCGTCGTCGTCCTCGGGGACGGTGCGGTAGCGGTCGATGAGCAGCGGCAGCGGGCGCAGGGCGGTGAACGCCCAGTTGAGCTCGCTGGCAGGGACGTTCCGGGCGCTCGCGTGAACCGCCGAGAGGTCCATGCCGCGGGCCATGCGTGCGAGCGTGTCCTCCGGGCCGGCACCGTCCACCGGCGTGGCGAGCGTGGTCAGCGTTGCCGCGGCCTGCGGGTTGCGTGCCATGTGGCAGAGCGCGAGGTAGCCGCCCTGGCAGACGCCGGCGAGGTGCGGCGGGCCGTCGCCGTGGCGCGCGCGCACCGTGGCCAGGGCGTTGCCGATGCCGGTCAGGGCGTAGTCGGCGAGGTCGCGGAAGCGGTCCGCGGCCTCCGGGTCCCGCCATTCGAGCAGGTAGACCGGCCGGGAGGCCGCCAGCCGTGCCACCACCGAGCGCCGCGGCGAGACGTCCAGCAGCTCGGGGCGGTTGACCAGCGAGTAGACGATCAGCAGCGGGCGTCCCGGCCCGCCAGCATAGTGGCGCAGGCGATACAGCGGTGTGGTCTCGACGACGGTGTACGCCTGCGCGAGGCGTTCGGCGAGGCCGCGGGCACGGGCGTTGGCGAGGCGTCGTCCCCCGGTTTGCCGCCGGCGTGCTGCGTTCATCCCGTCCCCGATCCGGCGAGCTGGCGCTCCAGCCGCGTGATGCGCTCCTGCGCGTTGGCGAGCTCGGCGCGGCTGGGCAGGCCCAGCGAGGGTGCGATCTCGTCCATGACCGCAGTGAGCGCGTTGCGGGTGGCGGTGGCTGCGCTCCAGAAGGCGGCCAGGGCCTCGGCGAGGCCGCCTTCGGCCAGGGCGCGCTCGTAGCGAACCTCGACGCAGGTCGCCCAACGCGCCAGGCGTGTCTCCGCGTCCGGCTCCGAGGTGTGTTCGATTGCCGCGGCGTAGTCCTCGGTGCCCGTGGCGACGATACCGGCGAGCGTGCCGGCGAGGGTTAGGGCGGCACGCTGCCAGTCGTGCAGATTCGAGGCGAGAGCGGTCAGCTGGCGCTGCAGGCTGCCCCCGGGGCCGAATCCGGCCGTCCCCGCCGGGGCCACAAAGCGTGCCAGCGGGCCGAGAAAAGCGAGGCCGGTTTCCCAGTCCGGTGGTGCGGGAGGGGCGGAGGGCAGGGCGGCCTGCCACTGGTGCAGGCCCGCCGCGCTGGTCCTGGCCGCTTCAGGGGTGGCGATGGCGGGATCGCTGCAGTGCTCCCAGAGCCGTTCCAGCGGCGGCAGGTCATCACCGGCGCCGAGGCCCCACGCCTGCTGCAGCGTGGCGAACCACCGTGCCATCTCCGCCTGCCAGTCTTCCGCGCCCGTGCCCATGGTCGTTGTCGTGCCTCGCAGTGGGGCGTGCGCCCGCCTCGTGGCGGCTGCACAGCGTCGCCGTCACCGCCGCCCTCGGCGGTCCGGGCGACAGTCTAACATCGCGGCTGGCGGGGCGCGGGGTCACTCCCCGGATGAGGGTTCCCCGTCCTTGCCGGATATCTGCTGTTGCCAGTTCTGCTGCAGGGCCCGGGCACGGGAGCGCTGGTAGCCGTCCGCGGCGGGGCTTGAGAGGACGTCGTCGAGCTGGCGCAGTGCACTGCGCAGGTCGCCGCGGGCGGCGTAGAAGCGTGCCATGGCCAGCGAGGCCTCCGCTTGCCGGCCCGCCGCGTCCGCGGTGCGGGCATGCAGGCGGAGAAGATCGTCGGACCAGGGATGGCGCTCGGCAGCGGCGGTGACGGCCTTGAGGGCTTCCTCGTGCCGGCCAGCGGCGGTGAGGGCCTGGATGCGCCGGTACTCCAGGGCATAGTCGTCCGGGAACAGTGACAGCCCCTCCTCGAGGATGGATATGGCCTGTGCGGGCTGCTCTGCGGCCCGGGCGATGTCGGCCCGGGTGAGGTAGTACGCGGCGCGCTCCCCGCCATCCGTGGATGCCGTGTCGAGCGCCTTGCGGGCGGCATCGAGGTGGTCGGCACGGATGAGGGCGACGGCGAGCCCGTAGTGTTCGGCACGGGTCGCCTTGCCGTCGTCCAGCTGGCCGCGCAGGCGCTCTACGGCGGCGCTGCCGCTGTGGGCGGTGATGGCCGCGAGGCGCGCGTGAATGAGCGCGAAGTTCGCGCTCTCGAAGGTCTTGCCCTGGGAGGCCGCCAGCTCGTCGGCGCGCTGGCGGCTCTCGGCGATGCGCTCCTCGGTGAGCGGATGGGTGCTCAGGAACGGCGGAGGCGTGGCACTGTAGCGGCTGGCGTCGAGCAGGCGGCCGAAGAAGCGGGGCATGCCATGGGGATCGAAGCCGGCCCGCGCGAGCAGCTCCTCGCCGATGCGGTCGGCCTCGTGCTCGTGTTCCCGCGAGTAGGCGAGCTGGCTCTGGGCCGCACTTGCCATGCCGGACATCGCCGCCGCGGACCCGGCCTGCGGGTCCTGGGTGCCTATGAGGATGCCCGCGAGGATCATTGCCATGGTGCGCAGGCTGCTGCCCTGGGCGGCGAGGATGCGGCGCGCGAGGTGACGCTGGGTGACGTGGGTCATCTCGTGGGCCAGCACCGAGGCGAGCTCGCTCTCGCTCTGGGCGGCGAGGAACAGCCCGGTGTTCATCCCGATGTAGCCCCCGGGCATGGCGAAGGCGTTGATCCGCGGGTCGTCGATCAGGAAGAAGCTGAAGCCGTCGCTCGGACGGCCGGAGTACCCGGCCAGCCGCACGCCGAGGTCGTGGATGTAGCCCGTTATCGCCGGGTCGTCGACCAGCGAGGCCTCCCGACGTATCTCCCCCATCATGCGCTGGCCGATCTCGTGCTCCCGGGCCGGGGTCATCACCTGGTCGGCGGGATCGCCCATGTCCGGCAGCGAGAGATCGAGCGCGGCGCCGGCCGCCGGTGCGGTGACGATCCCGGTGGCGAGGATGAGCGCGCTGAGCAGTGTTCGTGCCATAGGCTGCCGGCCGGCGGTTGGGTGTGGGTGATCAGACCGGCCTTCGCGGCGGACGTTCCCCGCCGTGATCATCCGGTCCCAGGCTGACATTATCGTGGGAATCGCTAGTAGTATACCCGCGCGGGGCCCCGGGACGTGATGCCCGGCCGGATGTCCGGCCGAGCCGCATCGCCATGGTCCGCCCGCGGCCGCGACGGGCGGCGCGGGCCGGCGGGCCGCCCGGGTCACTCCAGTCACGCAGCCGACGGGCGAGGGTATGCAGACGATTCGCGATTGGCTTTGGCGCCACATGAATGACCCCCAGGTGGTCGCCCTTACCGGGGTGCTGCTCGTCGGGCTGGGCACAGTGGTTTTCTTCGGCGACATGCTCGCGCCCGTGTTCACGGCGATCGTGATCGCGTACCTGCTCGAGGGGGTGGTCCAGAAGCTCGAGCACTGGATACCGCGGGGGCCGGCGGTGATCGTGGTCTTCCTGCTGTTCATGGCCGGCTTTGCACTGGTGATGTTCGCGCTCATGCCCACGCTCACCCAGCAGGTTGCGCAGCTGGTCGAGAACCTGCCGCGCATGCTCGATCGCGGTCAGACCACATTGCTGCGGCTGCCGGAACGCTATCCGGAGTTCTTCTCCGCCGAGCAGGTCAGCAGCCTGCTCGCAGCGATCCGCCAGGAGTCCGTGGACCTCGGGCGGATGCTCGTTTCCTCGGTCTCGCTGTCCTCGGTGGTGAAGATCTTCACCCTCGTCGTCTATTCCATCCTCGTGCCGCTGCTGGTGTTCTTCTTCCTCAAGGACAAGGCGCGCCTGCTCGGCTGGGTGCGCCGCTGCCTGCCGCGCCACCGCACCCTCGCGGACACGGTCTGGCACGAGGTGGACATGCAGATCGGCAACTACGTGCGCGGCAAGTTCCTGGAGATCCTCATTGTCGGTGCGGCGGCCTATATCACCTTCGTGCTGCTCGGCCTGCAGTTTGCCGCGCTGCTTGCCGTGGTGACGGGGCTGTCCGTGATCATCCCCTACATCGGCGCGACGGTGATCACCGTGCCCATTGCGGTGGTGGCGTACTTCCAGTTCGGTCCGAGCAGCGAGTTCATCTGGGTGATGGCGGCCTACGCGATCATCCAGGCCCTGGATGGCAACGTGCTGGTGCCGCTGCTGTTCTCGGAGGTGGTGAACCTCCACCCGGTGGCGATCATCGTTTCGATCCTGGTCTTCGGCGGCATCTGGGGCTTTTGGGGGATATTCTTCGCGATCCCGCTGGCGACGCTGATCAACGCCGTCATCAACGCCTGGCCGGAGCCCGAGCCGCCGGAGGCGGCGCGCGGCGAGGCCGACGACGCCTCCGGCTGACGGCGCGCGGGCACCGCGGCCCGCCCGCTGCCCGTGGTCACAGGCCGTGGGAGCCGGAATCGGGCTCGTGCGTGTCATCCTGTTCGGCCAGCCGGCGCTGCTCGGCGGCGTGGTCCCGGGCCAGCAGCACGTAGAAGCCGGGGAGAACGAACAGGGTGAACAGCGTGCCGATGCCCAGGCCGGTGCTGATGGTCAGGCCGATGGCGAAGCGGCTGACGGCGCCGGGGCCGCTGGCCGTCAGTAGCGGCACCATGGCGACGATGAGCGCCACCGAGGTCATGATGATGGGCCGCAGCCGGATGGCGCCGGCCTCCAGTACCGCGTCGACCTTGGACAGCCCCTTTTGGATCTGCTGCTGGTTGGCGAACTCCACGATCAGGATGCCGTTCTTGGCGACCACGCCGATGAGCGTGATCAGTCCCACCTGGGTGTAGATGTTCATGCTCGCGAAGCCGAGGGTGATGAACGCCATTGCCCCGGCGATGGACATGGGTACGGACACCAGGATGATGAACGGATCGCGCCAGCTCTCGAACTGCGCGGCGAGCACCAGGTAGATCACCAGCAGCGACAGGAAGAAGGTCGTCACCAGCGCGGTGCCCTGCTGCTTGAACTGCCGCGAGGCCCCGGTGTAGTCGACCCCGTAGGAGCGGGGCGCGATCTGCGCGGTCTGTGTCTCCAGATAGCCCAGCGCCTGCCCCATGGTCACGCCGGGCGCCATCACGCCCTCGATGGTGATCGAGTTGAGCTGCTGGAACTGCGTGCGCTCCGATGGTTCCACCCCCTGCTTCAGGGTGACCAGCGAGGACAGCGGCACCAGCGCACCCGTGTCCGCACGGATGTAGTAGTCGCGCAGCATCTGCTCGTCGAGTCGGAAGCGACGCTCCACCTGGGGGATCACCTGGTAGCTGCGCCCGTCCATGCTGAAACGGTTGACGTAGTCGCCGCCGAGCATGGTCGCCAGGTTCTGGCCGATCTCGCGCATGCTGATGCCCAGGTCGCCGGCGCGGTCGCGGTCCACCTGGATGGAGACCGTGGGCCGGTCGAAGGCGATGGACTTTTTGAGGAAGGCGAAGTTGCCGCTGCCCATGGCCTTGCCGACGATCTCGTCGGCCACCTGGTTCATGTCCTCGTAGCTCGCCCCGGAGGTGAGCACGAACTGCACCGGCAGTCCGCCCCCGGCGCCCGGCAGGCTCGGGCGCGGGAAGGCGCTGATCTGCAGTCCGGCGACCTTGCCCAGTGCGCTCTGCAGCTGCGGCTGGGCCTCGAACTGGGAAACGTCGCGGTCGGCGTAGCTCTTCATCTTGAAGCCGCCGAAGATCGTGTTCGCCGAGTCGCCGCCGAGGATCATGAAGCTTTCCTTGTAGCCCGGCACGCCCTCCATCTGGGTCTGGATGTCCTGGCCGTAGGCCTCCAGGTAGTCGAGGGTGGCGGTTCGCGGCCCGGTGGCCTGGAAGAACAGGATGCCCTGGTCCTCGGTGGGGGCGAGCTCGTTCTGGGCGGTGACGAACATGAAGTAGATCGACACCAGCACCGCGACGGCGAAGATCACGAGCACCGAGACGGTCTGCAGCGCGCGGCCGAGCAGTGCCCGGTAGCCGCGGGCGAGGGCGTTGAACGCCCGCTCGACCATCTGCTCGAAGCGCCCGGGGTTGCCGTGGGGCTTGAGGACCTTGCCCGAGAGCATGGGCGAGAGCGTGAGCGCGATCACGCCGGAGACCAGCACGGCGCCGGCCAGGGTGAAGGCGAACTCCGTGAACAGGGTGCCGATCAGCCCGCCCATGAAGCCGATGGGGGCATACACCGCCACCAGCGTCGTGGTCATCGCGATGATGGGCACGGCGAGCTCGCGGGCCCCCTGCATGGCGGCGTGGAAGCGGGTCTCGCCGGACTCGATGTGGCGGTGGACGTTCTCCACCACGATGATGGCGTCGTCCACCACCAGGCCGATCGCGAGCACCATCGACAGCAGTGTGAGCAGGTTCAGGGAGTAGCCCAGGGTGAGCATGACGAACGCGCCACCGATGAGTGACAGTGGCACGGCCACCGCCGGCACCGCCGCGGCACGGATCGAGCCCAGCGAGAGGTAGACCACCAGCAGTACGATGGCCACCGCTTCCAGGATGGTCTTGTAGACCTCGTCGATGGAGTCCTGGATGAACTCGGAGGCGTCGTAGGGCAGGACCACGTGCATGCCCTCGGGGAGCTGGCCGCGGACGGTCTGCACCCGCGCGGTCACGGCCTGCGCGGTGTCCAGCGGGTTCGCGCCGGGGGCCTGTTCGATGGCCATGAACACCGCCGGCTTGCCCTGGTACCACGCCTCGGACGTGTACTCCTCGGCGCCGAGCTCGCTGCGGGCGATATCGCGCAGGCGCACGAGGGTATCGCCGTCGCCGCGGATGACCAGATCGCGGAAGTTCTCCGGGTCGGATACGTCCGTGGTGGCGGTCAGGGTGATGGCGGTGTAGTCGCCCTTGGTCTGGCCGACGCCAGCGAGGTAGTTGTTTGCGCGCAGCACCTCCGCCACGTCCGTGGGCGTGACGCCCAGCGAGGCCATGCGGTCCGGGTCGAGCCAGATGCGCATGGCCAGGCGCTTGCCGTGCAGCCGGGCCTTGGCCACACCGGGCACGGCCTGGAACTGCGGCTGGACCACGCGCAGGAGGTAGTCCGTGACCTTGGGCACGCTGAGGTCATCGCTGTAGAAGGCGAGGTACATCAGCGCCGTGGAGTCACCGGTAGAGGACTCGATGACCGGGTCCCGCGCGGCCTCCGGCAGTACGTTGCGCTGGCTCGCCACCTTCGCCTGGATCTCGGAGACCGCCGCGTTGGGGTCGTAGTTCAGCTCCATATGGGCCTCGATGGTGGAGGCCCCCTGGCTGCTGGTCGCGGTGATGTAGTCGATGCCGTCGGCCTCAGCGATGGCCTGCTGCAGCGGTGTGGTCACGAAGCCCTTGACCAGCTCGGAGCTGGCGCCGGGATAGGCCGTGGACACCGTGACCACGGTGTTCTCCAGCTCCGGGTACTGGCGCAGCTCCATGAGCCCCAGCGACCGGGCACCGACCAGCAGGATCAGCAGGCTGATCACCGTCGCCAGGACCGGGCGACGGATGAAGATGTCGGTGAATCTCATTCGCCGGAGACCTCCCCGTCGAGGGCGGTGCTGTTGTCGACGGTCACGGGCTGGCCGTCACGCAGCTTGACCAGCCCCGCGCGGACCACCTCCTCGCCGGCGGACAGCCCGTCGGTGATCTCCACACTGCCGGACTGCGTGGCGCCGGTGGTCACGGCACGGCGCTTGGCGACGCGCTGGCCGCCGTCGTTCCCGGTGACGACGTAGACGAAGTCGCCGTAGGTGTTGTAGGAGATCGCCGTGCGCGGGACCACCACCACGGTACGTTCCTCCGGCATGAGGGTCTGGACGCGGGCGAACATGCCGGGGCGCAGGACGTCGTCCGGGTTCGGCAGGGTGGCGCGCACGTTCACGCTGCGGGTGCCCTCATCCACACCGGAGTCGATGGCGGTGATCTCGCCCTCGAACTGCCGTTCGGGGTAGGCGCTGACCCGGATCTGTACGGTCTGGCCGTTGCGGAGGTCGCCGAAGCGGCGTTCGGGCACGGCGTAGTCCACGTAGATGGGGTCCAGCGCGGTCAGTGTGACCAGGGACTGGCCGGCGGTGATGTACTCGCCCTGGTCCACCTGCTTGATGCCCAGAAGGCCGTCGAACGGCGCGCGGATCACCTTCTTGGCGATGCGCGCCTCCTGCTCGGCGACCTGGGCCCGGGCGGCCTCGTAGCGGGCCTTCGCCTCGTCGTACTGGGACTGGGAGACGGCACGCTTGGGCAGGAGGTTGGCGTTGCGCTCGAACTGCACCCGGGCGAGCTCGCGATCCGCCTTGAGCCCGCGCAGGGAGGCCTGATCGACACTGTCGTCGAGCTGTACGAGCACGTCGCCGTCCTTCACCCGGCTGCTGGACTCGAAGCTTACCTCGCTGATCTTGCCGGCGACCTCGGTGGTGATCTCGATGCCCTGCACCGGCGAGACGCTGCCCACGGACTGGATACCCGGGCGCCAGCTCACCTCGCGGGCCGTGGCCGTGGCGATGGTGGCCGGCGGCTGCGGCTGGTTCGCCTGCTTCGCCATCTCCTGCATCTGGAGGTACTTCCAGCCGAAGATGCCGCCGAACACGAGTCCCAGGAAGACGACCACCAGGAACAGCCGGATTATGACCTTCATCAATTCTTTTCCCCGTTTGCCGAACCGCTAATCATCGGCACAGCCGCCGGTCCGTTCAACATAATTTTTGGCAGTGGATCGTGAAGAGAGTGTGATGGTGGCCGCGCCGGCAGGCGTGACGCCCTCAAAAAGTAGGCGCCGAGGCGGGGAATGCAACCCCTTCAGGCGTCGGGCAGGATCAGAGGGCCGAAGAAGGCCTCCAGGAGGGTGTCCGCGTCGTGCTCGAGATCACACTCCGCGGGCTTGCGCAGATACTGGCTGAACAGTCCGGACATGTAGGCGTGCAGCGCCATCGCCGCGACCCGCGGCGGGATCGCCGGGTTGAGCCGGCCCCGTGCCTGTACCCGCTCGAACTGCTGTTCGAACAGGTCGATGATCTCGGCGATCAGCGTGTCCTGGCGGGCAACGGCCGGGTTGATGTCGTCCACGCGCTCGCTGCGGTGGAACAGGATCGTGTAGACCCGGCGGTGACGCAGGTCCTGGGCGATGCGGTCCAGCCCGTGTCGGCACAGGCCGCGCAGGGTCTCCACCGGGTCGCCGTCGTGGGTCCGGCAGAGCTCCTCGACGAGCTCGGCCATCGGTGGGCGCACGCGTTCGAGCATCGCCTCGAAGAGGTCGCTCTTGTCCTGGAAGTGCCAGTAGATGGCGCCGCGGGTGAGCCCCGCGTGACGGGCGATCCGCTCCAGCGAGGTGCGGGAGACGCCGTTCTCGAGAAACGCCTCCTCCGCGGCGTCCAGCAGCCGTTCCCGCGTCGCTTCCGATTCTTCCTTGGTTTTCTTGGCCATAGGGTTACCCCGGGATGTGCGCGCCGCCGGCCAACCCGCGGTATGCGGCCCGGCCCGGGCGTCGATCCGCCGCCCGGGCCGGCGACGGGGCCGAGGCACTATGCTCGGCCCGTCGAGCGCCTGTCAAAGGATGGCTCACGCCGGCGTTTCGTCGTCCTGGGTCGTCTCACCCCCGTGTCGTCGGCCGCCGCCCAGGAGGTCGGTGATCCGGCGCACGATGACGTAGAACAGCGGGATGAAGAAGATCGCCAGCAGTGTGGCCGAAATCATGCCGCCGAGCACCGCCGTGCCGATGGCGATGCGCGAGGCCGCACCGGCCCCGGAGGCGAAGGCCAGGGGGATGACGCCCATGGTGAACGCCAGCGAGGTCATCAGGATCGGGCGCAGCCGGACCCGGGCGGCCTCGACGGTCGAGGCGACCAGGCCGTAGCCCTGGTTCTCCAGCGCCCGGGCGAATTCGACGATCAGTATGGCGTTCTTCGCGGTCAGGCCCACCGTGGTCAGGATGCCGACCTGGAAGAACACGTCGTTGGGCAGCCCGCGCACGAGTGCCGCGAGTACCGCGCCGAGAACGCCGAGCGGGACCGCGAGCATCACGGAGACCGGGATGGTCCAGCTCTCGTAGAGCGCCGCCAGGGCGAGAAAGACCACGATCACGGACACGCCGTAGAGCAGGGTGGTCTGCGCCCCCGATTGGCGCTCCTGGTAGGAGAGGCCGCTCCAGGCGTGGCCTATCCCCTGGGGAAGCTGCTGGAGCAGGCGCTCGACCTCGGTCATTGCCTCTCCGGTGGAGTATCCCGGGGCGGGCTCGCCCTGGAGCTGGCGGGAGGGGGTGCCGTTGAAGCGCTCGAGCCGGGGTGAACCGAACGTCCACTCGCCGCTGGTGAGCTCGCCCAGCGGGGTCATCCCACCGTTGTCGTTGCGCAGGTACCAGTCCTCGAAGTCACCCGGGAGCATGCGCGCATTCGCCTCGCCCTGGAGGAAGACCCGCTTGATGCGGCCGTTGTTGAGGAAGTCGTTGACGTACTGCGACCCCCAGGTGACCGAGAGCAGGTCGTTGATCCGGGACAGGGGCACGCCCAGCGCCTGGGCCTTCTCCTGGTCCACGTCGAGGTGGTAGCGCGGGCGGTCCTCCAGGCCGTTCGGGCGGACGTTGGTGAGCACCGGGCTCTGCGCGGCGAGCTGCAGGAACCGGCCCTGTGCCTGCATCAGCCGCCTCGTGTCCAACGCCGCCGCGATCCTGCAGCCGCAGATCGAAGCCCAGGGCGTTGCCCAGTGCCGGGATCGAGGGGATGTTGAAGGCGAATACCCGGCCGTCGCGGATCAGCCCGGCGAGATCGCGGTTGGCCTTCTGGATGATGGCGCCGACGCTCTCGGTTTCCGGATCGCGCTCGGACCACGGGTTGAGGTTCACGAAGGCGATACCCGCGTTCTGCGCCCGTCCCGCGAAGCTGAAGCCGGCCACGGTGAAGATGCCGTCCACGGCATCCTGGTCGAGGAAGTAGTCCTTCACCTTGTCCATGGTCGCCTTGGTGCGCTGCTGGGTTGCCCCGGAGGGGAGCTGGTACTGCACCAGCACGACGCCCTGGTCGGCGGACGGAAGGAAGCCGCCGGGCACCCGGGTGAAGCCGTAGGCGGTGCCGGCCACGATCGCCGCGAAGACCACGCCATAGATCCACGGATGGCGGCCGAAGTGGCCGACGGTCGCGGCGTAGCCGCTGGTGGCGCCGTCGATGCCGCGGTTGAACCAGCCGAGCAGCCGGTGCAGCAGGGTCTCGTGCTCCTGGCGTTTGAGCAGGCGGGCGCACAGGATGGGGCTGAGGATCAGTGCCACCAGCACCGAAAGTGCCATCGCCGCCACCAGGGTTAGCGAGAACTGCCGGTAGATCGCACCCACCGAGCCCGGGAAGAAGGCCATGGGCACGAACACGGCGGAGAGCACCACGCCGATGCCTACCAGCGCACCGCTGATCTGGCCCATGGACTTGCGCGTCGCCGCCATGGGGCCAAGCCCGTCCTCATGCATGACGCGTTCGACGTTCTCCACCACGACGATGGCGTCGTCGACCAGTAGCCCGATCGCCAGGACCATACCGAACATGGTCAGCATGTTGATGGAGAACCCTGTCGCTGCCATCACCGCGAAGGTGCCGAGCAGCACCACCGGCACCGCCAGCGTCGGGATCAGCGTGGCCCGCCAGCTCTGCAGGAACAGGATCATCACCAGCACCACGAGGGCGATGGCCTCGATCAGGGTGCGGACCACCTCCTCCATCGAGGCCTCGACGAAGGGGGCGGTCTCGAAGGGGGTGGCGACCTCGAGGTCCTTCGGGAAGTAGGGTTCGAGCTCGTTGAGGCGTTCCTCCACGCGCCGGGTGGTCTCCAGGGAGTTCGCGCCGGGCGCCAGGGTGACGGCCAGGCCGGCGGCCGGCTGGCCGTTGTAGAAGCTGTCGATGTGGGTGGAACCGCCGCCTAGCGCGACCCGGGCGATGTCGCCCAGACGCACGCGGGAGCCGTCCGGCTGGGTCTTGATGAGGATGTTGCGGAACTCCTCCGGCGTGTTCAGCAGCGTCTGCGAGGTCACCGTCGCGTTGAGCTGCTGGCCCTCCACCGCCGGCAGACCACCGAACTGGCCCGCCGTGACCTGGGCGTTCTGGGTCTCGATGGCCGAGCGCACGTCGGACACGGTGAGGCCATAGCGGATGAGCGCGTCCGGGTCGAGCCAGATGCGCATCGCGTACTCCGAGCCGAACACGGTCACGCTGCCCACGCCGGTGACTCGGGCGATGGGTTCCTTGATGTCCGAGTGCACGAAGTCGGCGATCGCCTGCTTGGTCATCTCGCCGTCGCCGGAGATGAAGGCCTTGACCAGCAGGAAGCTCTCGCTCGCCTTTTCCACGCTGATGCCCTGCTGGCGCACCACCGTGGGCAGACGCGGCTCGGCCAGCGCCAGCTTGTTCTGAACCTGCACCTGGGCGATATCGGGGTCGGTGCCGCTGGCGAAGGTCAGGGTGATGGTCGCGTGGCCGGTGGAGTCGGAGGTCGAGCCCATGTAGAGCAGGCCGTCCAGGCCGGTCATTTCCTGCTCGATAACCTGCACCACGGTGTTCGAGACCGTGTCCGAGGACGCACCGGGGTAGCTTGCCTGGATCTCGACCGCCGGTGGTGCGACGGTCGGGTAGCGCTGGATCGGCAGCGTGTTGATGGCGAGGACGCCGGCGAGCATCACCGCGATCGCCAGCACCCACGCGAAGACCGGCCTTTTCAGGAAGAAATTAACCATTGTCGGTCTCTCCCGGCCGGTTCGGGATCTCGGCCGCAACGGCCTTCACCGCCTGGCCCGGCCGTGCCTTCTGCAGGCCCGAGACAATGACGCGATCACCCGCCGAGAGGCCGTCCTCAACGACCCAGAAGCTGCCGAGGGCGCGGCCCACCTTGACGCTGCGCTGCTCGGCCTTGCCCTCGCCGTTGACCACCAGTGCGGTCGCCTCGCCCTGGCGGTTGTGGGTGATGCCCTGCTGGGGCACGAGCAGGGTGTCCTGCTTGGTGCCGGAGCTCAGCCGTGCGCGCACGAACATCCCGGGCATGAGCTCATGGTCCGGGTTGGGGAAGACCGCGCGCAGGGTCACCGTTCCCGTGCCCTGGTCGACGGTCACCCCGGTGAACTCCAGCTTGCCGGGATGGCCGTATTCGGTGCCGTCGTCGAGCAGCAGCTCCACCCGGGCCTTGCCGGGCTCGGCCTTCTCCAGGTCGCCGCGGTGGAAGGCGCGCCTGAGGCGTATCATTTCGGTGGTCGAACGCTGGATGTCGACGTAGATGGGGTCGAGCTGGGTGATCCGGGCCAGTGCGGTCTCCTGGTTTGCGGTCACGAGTGCGCCCTCGGTGACATACGACTGGCTGATGCGTCCGTCGATGGGGGCATCGATGCTGGTGTAGGCAAGATCGATGCGGGCGGATTCCAGCGCCGCCTTGGCCGACGCCACCCGCGCCTTCTGCTCCTGGTAGGCGGCCTGGACGTCGTCGTAGTCCTGCTGGCTGACGTGGTTCTTCTTGACCAGATCGCTGTAGCGCTCGGCCTTGCGCCGGGCACTGTCCAGGGTCGCGCGGGCTTCGGCCAGGCTGGCCTCCGCCTCGTGGACGGCGGCCCGGTAGCGGCGCGGGTCGATCTCGTAGAGCGTGTCCCCGGCGCTTACCTGGGTGCCGGCCCGGAAGTCGCGCTTCTGCAGGATGCCGGTTACCTGCGGCCGGACCTCGGCGACGCGGTAGGCGGAGGTCCGCCCCGGAAGACGGGTGACCTGTTCCACCGGCTGCATGTGTAACTCGACCACACCGACCTCCGGCGGTGGCCGCTTCGACTGCTGGGCCACGGCGGGGCCGCCGGCGAGGCCCGCGAGTGCCGCCGAGAGGACGATCACGGCGGAGAGCGAACGGGAGTTATAGGCGTTGCGCATGGCAATCCTTCCTTGTGGCCGTGTTCTGAGCCATAGGGGAGAGAGGCTCGAAGGAATAGACATCAAATTATACATACACGAATGTATGGTTAAAAGCCGGGAGACCGGCGGGATGCCGGTCGCGGTCGGGAAGGGGTGCCCGGGGCGTCAGAAGGCGTAGGAGAGCACGATTCCGGCGGCGGTCTGGTTGGCGTCGCCGACGTCCGCGACGATGGGGCTGTCCGCGGCGTCCCCGAGAATGCGGCCGGCGCGGGTTATTGCCGTCACCGACCAGCCCGCTCCCAGCCGGCGCGTGACCCGGGCCGTTACCCGGACCTCGTAGTAGGCGCCGCCCGGGTGGAACGCGTCGAGCCCCGAGCGCGCGCTCCCGGCCGGGGAGACGGCGAACAGGGCGTCGTTCCAGTCGTCGTCGCCCCAGGTGAGATCGGGGCCGACGGCATAGCGCCAGCGTTGCCCGATGCGCCCGGCATAGCGGGTCCCCACTCGTGCACGCAGGCCCTCGAGGTCGCCGGTGACCGGGGTGGCGATATCCCCCCGGAGTCGCCAGGGACCCCGGCGCCAGTGCGCGGCGATGCCCGCGAGTGCGCCGCCGTCCACACTCTCCAGGCCCTCCAGGTCGCCGGCGTCGCTTCGTCCCCCGGCCCGGGTGACGAAGGGACCGACGCGCAGACCGGTTCGCCGGAACACGTCCCAGCCGATGCCGTCCGTCACGGTGGCATAGAATGGCCCATGGCGGATGTCGAAGTAGGGTACCGGATCCGTGTCGTGGTCGTCGGAACCCCGGTAGCTCGGGGCATGGAGAACGCCGGCGCCGAGGCGCACGGTTGTCTCCGGCCCGTCCGCGGCGGCCGCTGTGGCGGCCAGCGTCAGCGCGATCGCGGCGGTGATCCCCACGACGGTGTTACCCATGTTCTGTTCCCCTGGCTGGCTGTGTCTGTCCCGATCAGGGCGTCGGCCCCGGAAGTGGCTGCGCCCGGGTAACCATACAGGGGCCGCGGCGCCGGATCATGCGCGGCCCATGCATCATGGGCTCAGAAGTGGTAGGCGAGCTCCAGGGAGACGATGTCGACGCCGGGATTCTCCTCGTAGAGGTCGGCGTTCGAGGTGTGCTGGGCGCGCACCGCGACGTGGAAGGCGGGCAGCGGGCGCCAGCCCACGGCGATATGGCTGGTGAACTGCATGTGGCCGCCGAGGTCATGGCCCGCGGCCGTGCTGTCGGAGAGCACGGAGGGCTGGACACCGGTGCTGAGCAGGATGGGCTGACCGGGCCACTGGTAGGTGAGGACCGGGCCCAAGGCGGCGAGGTGGGTGTCATCCCCGGAGCCGCCCCAGTGGCTGGCCATGGCCTCCCAGTGGGCATTCACCCCCTCCGGCAGGTAGGCGTCGACGATATGCCGCTGCACCCAGGGTGCGCCCCGCCGCAGGTAGAGGGTGACGGAGTCGACGTTGTCGCCACTGCCCGCACGCACGCCCACGCTCGTCGATGCCGGGTGTGGGGCGTCTCCGCCGGCCGCACAGGTGACGGACGGGGCGGCCGTGGCCAGGGCCGCGGTGATCAGCGCGGCGCGTAGTGCCATGGTCATTGCGTATCCTCGGGGTAGGCCGGGTGCCACTGTATCCATTCGTCGGATACAAACATGTTTGTATGTTATGGCGCGACCCGGAACCGGTCAAACCCGACGGCCATGCCCGTCGGGTTGCCGGGGGCGCGTTCGTACCTGCGGTCAGCCCTTGGGGCCGGTGAGCAGCCAGACGATGAGGCCCAGCACCGGCAGGACGAGGATGCCCACGATCCAGAGGACCTTGGCGCCGGTGCTTGCGCGGCTCTGGACGATGCGCACGAATGCGTAGACCTCGATTATGAGCAGGATGAGGCCGAGAAAACCGCCGATCTCTATGCCCATGGGTGCTCCCGTTGGCTCGGTCCCGGACTGCCGGAACGCCTGTTACATGTTGGGGTAGTTGGGTCCGCCACCGCCCTCGGGGACGACCCAGTCGATGTTCTGGGTCGGGTCCTTGATGTCGCAGGTCTTGCAGTGCACGCAGTTCTGCGCGTTGATCTGCAGCCGCGGGTTGCCCGCGTCGTCCTCGACGAACTCGTACACCCCGGCGGGGCAGTAGCGCGCCTCCGGGCCGGCGTAGCGCTCGAGGTTCACGCGCACGGGCACGTCATCGTCGCGTAGCGTGAGATGGCAGGGCTGGCTCTCCTCGTGATTGGTGTTGGAGATGAACACCGAGGAGAGCCGGTCGAAGGTGACCACGCCGTCGGGTTTCGGGTAGTCGATGGGTGTGGCCTCGTCCTTCGCCCTGAGCTGCTCGTGGTCGGCGTGGTGGTGGAACGTCCACGGTGCCTTGCCCCGGAACAGGTACGTATCGATGGCGGAGTAGGCCATCGCCGGCCACAGCCCCCAGCGGAAGGCGGGACGAATGTTGCGTGCGCGGTGGAGCTCGTCCCATAGCCAGGTTCGGCGCAGCCGCTCGGGGTAGGCGCTGACCTCGGCGCCGGCCTCCGCTGCCTCGCCGGTGAGCGCCTCGAAGACCGTCTCGGCGGCGGTCATGCCGGACTTCATGGCGGTGTGGCTGCCCTTGATCCGCGGGGTGTTGAGAAAGCCCGCGGTGTCGCCGATCAGCGCCCCGCCCGGGAAGGTCAGCCGCGGGATCGACTGGTAGCCGCCCTCGCTGATCGCGCGCGCGCCATAGCTGATGCGCCGCCCGCCCTCGAAGGTGGGGCGGATCGCCGGGTGGGTCTTGAACCGCTGCATCTCCTCGAACGGCGAGAGGTAGGGGTTGTCGTAGTCGAGCCCGACCACGAAGCCCACCGCCACCTGGTTGTCCTCGAGGTGGTAGAGAAAGCTCCCGCCGTAGGTCTTGGAGTCCATCGGCCAGCCCACGGTGTGGACGACCAGCCCCGGCTGGTGCTGCGCCGGATCCACCTCCCAGAGCTCCTTGATCCCGAGCCCGTAGGTCTGCGGGTCGGCGTCGGCACGCAGGTTGAAGCGCTCGAACAGGGTCTTGGTCAGCGAGCCGCGGCAGCCTTCGGCGAACAGTGTCTGGCGGGCGTGCAGCTCCACGCCCGGCTCGTGGTTCGGCCCCGGTGTGCCGTCCGGGTTCAGGCCCATGTCGCCGGTGGCCACGCCCTTGACTGCCCCGTCCTCGTGGTAGAGCACCTCGGCGGCGGCGAAGCCCGGATAGATCTCCACGCCCAGGGCCTCGGCCTGCTCGGCGAGCCAGCGGCAGAGGTTGCCGAGGCTGATGATGTAGTTACCCGCGTTGGCCATCTGCGGCGGCGTGGGTAGCCGTCGGGCGCTGCGCTCGCCGAGCAGCAGGAAGCGGTCCTCGGCGACCGGCGTGTGCAGCGGTGCGCCGCGGTCGCGCCAGTCCGGCAGCAGCTCCTCGAGTGCGCGCGGGTCGAGCACTGCCCCGGAGAGGATGTGGGCGCCGATCTCGCTGCCCTTCTCGAGCACGCATACCGACAGCGCCTGCCCGGCCTCTTCGGCCTGCTGCATCAGACGGATCGACGCCGCCAGGCCCGAGGGCCCGCCGCCGACGATCACCACATCGTATTCCATGCTCTCGCGTTCACTCGTCACGGCTCTCTCTCCCGTTCTTGTTCATCGCCCGGGGCCCGGGGATGCCCCCGCCATCCTCGGCCGGTCCCCGCCCCCGCGCTGTTTCATCTCCGACCCCGGGTTGTGTCTGATCCCCTGCGACGTCAGGCGCGTGCCGCGAGCGCCTGGGCCACCCGAGAGGCGGGCTCGCGGCCGAGCTTGCCGGAGATCCAGCGTCCGGTGGCCGCGAGGGTCTCCAGGTCCACACCGCTCGTGATCCCGAGGCCGTCGAGCAGGTAGACGACGTCCTCGGTGGCGACATTGCCCGAGGCGCCCTTCGCGTAGGGGCAGCCGCCGAGGCCTGCCACCGAGCTGTCGACGGTGGCGATGCCGAGCTCCATGACCGCGTAGAGGTTGGCCAGGGCCTGCCCGTAGGTGTCGTGGAAGTGCGCGGCGAGTCGGGCCATCGGCACCCGATCCGCCACGGCCTCGACCATCCGCTGGGCCTTGCGGGGCGTGCCCACGCCGACGGTATCGCCCAGCGAGATCTCGTAGCAGCCCATTGCGTGGAGTTCGGCGGACACGGCGGCAACCGCCTCCGGCGCGATCTCCCCCTCGTAGGGGCAGCCGAGCACGCAGGAGACATAGCCCCGCACCCGCACGCCCCGCTCCCGCGCGGCCTCGATCACCGGCCGGAAACGCGCCAGGCTCTCGGCGATGGAGCAGTTGATGTTCCGCTGCGAGAAGCTCTCGGAGGCGGCGCCGAATACGGCGATCTCATCGGCGCCGGCGGCCAGGGCGGCGTCCAGGCCCTTCATGTTGGGTACGAGCACCGGGTACTGCACGCCCTGGCGCCGGCGGATGCCCTGGAGGACCTCGGCGCTGGCCGCCATCTGCGGCACCCACTTGGGGGAGACGAAGGCGCCGGCCTCGACCACCGGCAGCCCCGCGTCGGCGAGGCGCTCGATCAGCTCGATCTTGACTGCCGCGTCGATGCTCTGCGGTTCGTTCTGCAGCCCGTCGCGCGGGCCGACCTCGACGATGCGCACGGAGTCGGGAAGAGGCATGGCGGATTCCACTCGCGGTTCGGTTTCCCGGGGGCCCGGCGGGCGGCCCGGAAACAACTTTACATATTAAACGTTTCCCGGCAAAGCGATGCCGTCACTCCGCCGGGCGGATGGCCAGCAGCTCGATGCCCTCGGAGACCTGCTCGCCCTCGGCGTGGCTGACGTGCTCGACAACCCCGTCGGCCGTCGCCTTGATGGTGTACTCCATCTTCATCGCCTCCAGGATCATCAGGGGCTGACCTTCACTTACCGTATCACCGGGAGACACCAGTACGCTCACCACCGTGCCCGGCATCGGCGCGGTGAGGCTGCCTTCCTGGACCTCGTCCTCCATGCCCACGGTCAGCGGGTCGTGGCAGAGCAGCTGGCGCGAGGAGCCGTCGCAGATAATGGTCAGCTCCGCACCGCGGCGGACCACCGTGGCCGTCAGGCGCACCCCGTTGAGGTCGACGCGCATGTCGCCGTCCGCGTCCAGCCGGCCGCGGGCACGGACCTCGCCGCCGGGCAGCTCCAGCAGGTAATGGCCCTCGCGGTAGTGGGCGGTTACCGCGATATCGTCCCCGCCGTCGCGGAAGTGCAGCGTGTGGTGGTTGTCGTCGTTGAGCACCCAGCCGCTGGCGTCGTGCCAGGGGGAATGCGGGTCCGCGGAACGGGCGGCGCGGGCTGCGGCCTCCGCGTCGATGCGCAGGAATTCGGCCAGGCATGCCAGTGCGAGCACCCGGTCGGAGACGGGCTCCGGGGCCGGGAAGAGGGCGTCGCGGTGGTTGTCGATGAAACCGGTGTCCAGCTCCGCGGCGGCGAAGGCCGGGTGCGCGGTCAGGGCCTGGAGGAAGGTGATATTGGTGGTCGGCCCCACCACCTGGAAGTGCGCGAGCGAGCGGCGCAGCCGGCGCAGGGCGCTGGCGCGGTCTTCGTCCCAGACCACGAGCTTGGCGATCATCGGGTCGTAGTGGACGCTGACCTCATCGCCCTCGCGCACCCCGGTGTCGATACGCACCTGGGCACCTTCATCCGGTGTGCGCATGTGGCTGATCCGGCCGGTGGCGGGGAGGAAGTCGTTGGCCGGGTCCTCGGCGTAGATGCGGGCCTCGAAGGCATGGCCGTGGATGGTCAGCGACTCCTGCCCGCGGGGCAGGGGTTCGCCGTCGGCCACGCGCAGCTGCCACTCCACGAGGTCCTCGCCGGTGATCATCTCGGTCACCGGGTGCTCCACCTGCAGCCGGGTGTTCATCTCCATGAAGTAGAAGCTCCCGTCCTGGTGGACGATGAACTCCACCGTGCCCGCGCCGACGTAGCCGATGGCCTGGGCGGCGCGGGCGGCGGCCTGGCCCATCTCGCGACGACGCGCCTCGGTCATGCCGGGGGCCGGGGCCTCCTCGACCACCTTCTGGTGGCGGCGCTGCACCGAGCAGTCCCGTTCGAAGAGGTGCACCACCTGGCCCTGGCTGTCGGCGAAGACCTGGACCTCGATGTGGCGTGGCTGGAGGAGGTACTTCTCGATCAGCACGCGGTCGTCGCCGAAGCTCGCCGCGGCCTCGCGCCGCGCGGCGGCGAGCTCGTCGGCGAAGTCCCCCGGGCGCTCGACACGGCGCATGCCCTTGCCACCGCCGCCGGCGCTGGCCTTGATCAGGACCGGGTAGCCGATCTCCGCCGCGGCGTCGGCGAGCCGTGACGGGTCCTGGTCCTCGCCGTGGTAGCCGGGGACCAGCGGCACGCCGGCCTCGGCCATGATGGTCTTGGCGGCGCTCTTCGAGCCCATTGCCTCGATGGCGGAGGCGGGCGGGCCGATGAACGTGATCCCGGCGGCCTCGCAGGCACGGGCGAAGTCAGCGTTCTCGGAGACGAAGCCGTAGCCGGGATGGACCGCCTGGGCGCCGGAGCGGCGGGCGACTTCGAGGATGCGCTCGGTGTCGAGATAGCTCTCGCGCGCCGGGGCCGGGCCGATCAGCCAGGCCTCGTCGCAGAGGTGGACGTGGCGTGCGTGGGTGTCCGCCTCGGAATAGACGGCGACGGTGCGCACGCCGAGCCGCCGGCAGGTCTGGGCCACCCGGCAGGCGATCTCGCCGCGGTTTGCGATCAGTATCTTGTCGAACATCGGTGATCCCCGATCGGTTCGTGGTCGGTCGTTTCGGTGCCGCGCCCCGGTGTCACCAGCGCCAGGCCGCACGCCGTTTGCCGAGGAAGGCGCTTACCCCCTCGCGGCCCTCGTCGCTGGCGCGTTGGTCGGCGATGCGCTGGGCGGTCTCCTCGACCATGAGCTCGTCGAGCTCGCCGCGGGAGACGTCGAGGGCCAGGCGCTTGGCCTCGCGCATGGCCCGCGGCCCATTGCCGCGGAGGCCCGCAACGATGCGCGCGACGGCGTCCTCCAGGGCCTCCGGAGGCACCACCTCGTGCACCAGCCCCATGGCCCGGGCGGTGCGGGCGTCGAAGCGCTCGCCGGTGACGAAGTAGCGCCGGGCCTGGCGCTCGCCGATGGCGCTGACGACATACGGGCTGATCACCGCCGGGATCAGTCCCAGGCGCACCTCGGAGAGGGCGAACATCGCGGTGTCCGCGGCCACGGCGATATCGCAGCAGGCGACCAGGCCGACGCCGCCGCCCATTGCCGCGCCGTTGACCCGGGCGATGGTGGGCTGGGGCAGCCGGTAGAGGGTATGCATCAGCCGGCCGAGGCCCCGGGAGTCCTCGAAGTTCTCCTGCCAGTCATAGTCCGCCATGCGCCGCATCCAGTTGAGATCGGCGCCGGCGGAGAAGCTGCGGCCCTCGGCGGCGAGCACCACCGCATGAACGTGCTCGTCGCGGCCCACGCGGACCAGGGCCTCCGTGAGCTCGGCGATCAGGGCGTCGTCGAAGGCGTTGTGGACCGCCGGGCGGTCCATGGTAATGCGCGCGATGCCGGCATCGGTGGTGACGGTGAGGCTGTTCTCGCTCATGGCTCCCCCGTGGCTACATCCGGAACACGCCGAAGCGGGTCGGCTGCTGCGGGGCGTTGAGCGCGGTGGACAGCCCCAGCCCCAGGACCATGCGGGTGTCCGCCGGGGCGATGACGCCGTCATCCCACAGCCGGGCGCTGGCGTAGTAGGGGTGGCCCTCGCGCTCGTACTGCTCGCGGATCGGGGCCTTGAAGGCCTCTTCCTCGTCGGCACTCCACTCCCCGCCCTTGCGCTCGATGCCGTCGCGGCGCACCTGCGCGAGCACCGCCGAGGCCTGCTCACCGCCCATCACGGAGATGCGCGCGTTGGGCCACATCCACAGAAAGCGCGGCGAGTAGGCGCGTCCGCACATGCCGTAGTTGCCGGCACCGAAGCTGCCGCCGATGATCACCGTGAACTTGGGCACGGCGCTGGTGGCCACGGCGGTTACCAGCTTGGCGCCGTCCTTGGCGATGCCGCCGGACTCGTACTTGCGCCCGACCATGAAGCCGGTGATGTTCTGCAGGAACACCAGTGGGATACCGCGCTGGCTGCACAGCTCCACGAAGTGCGCGCCCTTGAGCGCGGATTCCGAGAACAGCACGCCGTTGTTGGCGACGATGCCCACCGGATAGCCGTGGATGCGGGCGAAGCCGCACACCAGGGTGGTGCCGTAGAGGGCCTTGAACTCGTCGAGCTCGCTGCCGTCGACGATGCGCGCGATCACCTCGCGGACGTCGTAGGGCTGCTTGGTGTCCGCCGGGACAATGCCGTTGAGTTCGTCCGGGTCGTGCAGCGGCGCGCGCGGCTCGCGGACGTCGAGCTCGTTGGGCTTGCGGTGGTTGAGGTTGGCGACGATCCGCCGCGCGGTGCCGAGCGCGTGGGCGTCATTGAGGGCATAGTGGTCGGTGACCCCGGAGATCCGCGAGTGGGTATCGGCGCCGCCGAGCTCCTCGGCGGAGACCTCCTCGCCGGTGGCCGCCTTCACCAGCGGTGGGCCACCCAGGAAGATGGTGCCCTGCTCGCGCACGATCACGCTCTCGTCGGCCATGGCGGGGACATAGGCGCCGCCGGCGGTGCACGAGCCCATCACCACCGCGACCTGGGGGATGCCCTTCGCGGAGAGATTGGCCTGGTTGTAGAAGATCCGGCCGAAGTGGTCCCGGTCGGGGAAGACCTCGTCCTGGTTGGGCAGGTTCGCGCCGCCGGAGTCGACCAGGTAGATGCAGGGCAGGTGGTTCTGCTCGGCGACCTCCTGGGCGCGGAGGTGTTTCTTCACCGTCAGCGGATAGTAGGTGCCGCCCTTAACCGTGGCGTCGTTGGCGACAATCATGCACTCGCGCCCGGCAACGCGACCGATTCCGGCGATGATCCCGGCCGCCGGCACGTCGTCGTCGTAGACCTCGTGGGCGGCGAGCTGGGAGAGCTCCAGGAAGGGCGAGCCCGCATCCAGCAGCACGCGGATGCGGTCCCGGGGCAGGAGCTTGCCGCGGGCGAGGTGGCGTTCCCGCGCCCTGTCGCCGCCGCCGCGCTTGATGCCTCGTACCTTCTCTCGCAGGTCCGCGACCAGCGCGTCCATCGCCGCCCTGTTCTCGGCGAAGCCCTCGCTGCGCGGACCGAACTTGCTCTTGATGACGCTCACGATTGTCCCCGTTGCCGTCGGTTCAGACCCGTTCCACCGCCACCGCCGTGGCCTCGCCGCCGCCGATGCAAAGCGAGGCGATGCCGCGGCGCACGTCCCGGCGTTCCATGGCGGCGAGCAGGGTGACGATCAGCCTCGCCCCGGAGCAGCCGATGGGGTGGCCCAGGGCGCAGGCACCGCCGTTGACGTTCACCGCCTCGTGGGGCAGGCCGAGCTCGTGCATGGCCGCCATGGTGACCACGGCGAAGGCCTCGTTGATCTCGAAGAGGTCGACGTCGCCCGTTTGCCAGCCCACGCGCTCGCACAGGGTGCGCATCGCCCCCACCGGCGCGGTGGTGAACCAGGCCGGGGCCTGGGCATGGCCGGCGTGGCCGCGGATCACCGCCCGGGGGGCGAGGCCGCGGCGCTCCGCCTCGGAGGCGCGCATGAGCACCAGCGCGGCACCGCCGTCGGAGATGGAGCTGGAGTTCGCCGGTGTCACCGTGCCGTCGCGGCGGAAGGCCGGCTTGAGAGCGGGGATGCGGTCGATGCGTGCCTGTCCCGGCTGCTCGTCGGTGTCCACGCGTTCCTCGCCGCCGCGGCCGGTCACGGTGACCGGGGCGATCTCGTCGGCGAAGTCGCCCTCGGCGATGGCGCGGTTGGCACGGTTGAGTGACTCGATCGCGAAGGCGTCCTGGGCCTCGCGGGTGAAGCCGTAGTGCTCGGCAGTGTCCTCGGCGTAGGTCCCCATCAGCCGCCCGGGATCGTAGGCGTCCTCGAGGCCGTCGAGGAACATGTGGTCGAGCACGCGCCCGTGGCCGAGACGGTAGCCCGAGCGGGCCCGGTCGAGGAGGTAGGGCGCGTTGGACATGCTCTCCATGCCACCGGCGACCAGCACGTCCGCGCTGCCCGCGGCGATGAGGTCGTGGGCGAGCATCACGGCCTTCATGCCCGAGCCGCAGACCTTGCTGACCGTGGTGCAGGGCACGGACTGCGGCAGCCCGGCGCCGATGGCGGCCTGGCGGGCCGGTGCCTGGCCGACGCCGGCGGGCAGGACGTTGCCCATGAAGACCTCGCCGGCGGCATCCGGCTCCAGGCCGGCACGGCTTACCGCCGCGGCGATGGCGGCGGCGCCCAGCGCCGGGGCACGCAGGGCGGCGAGCTGGCCCTGGAAGCCCCCCATGGGGGTGCGTGCGGCACTGACGATGACGATGGGGTCGCTGGCGGTCTCGCGCATGACCGGGCCCTCGCGGTTGGTGTCGCTTCGGTGTCGGAGCGGCGGCCCGCCCGGGGGGCCGCCGGCGCAGGCCGTGGCGCGGACGAGGTCGCGGCCGGTGAGCCTCCGCCGGCTGGCGCGGGGGGCCGGCCGGGGGGGCCGACGCTCCGACACCGAAGCGACACCAACCGCGAGGGCCCGGTCATGCGCGAGACCGCCAGCGACCCCATCGTCATCGTCAGTGCCGCACGCAC
>NZ_JBHFPQ010000033.1:0-136749 GCF_041949875.1 Arhodomonas sp. KWT2 | reverse complement strand
AAAACGCCGGTAGAACACCCCGTAGGCGCGTTCCCGGCGGCGCACGCCGCCCTCGTCGGTATCACGCTCGCTGCTGCGCTCACCACGGATGGAGAGCACGCCGTCCTCCATGGTCACCTCGATATCCTCGGGCTTCACCCCGGGGATATCGGCCTCGACCACGAACTTGTCCGTCTCCTCGCGGATGTCCACCGCGGGGGTCCACTGGCTGGTCTCCACGGTGGAGAAATCACGCACCGCATCGAACAGCGGCGAAGAGAAAAACCGGCTGAACTCGTCGCTCAGGTTGGCCACGCCACGGCCCGGGCGATAACGCGTCATGTCCATATCCATCACCTCCCTGCATTGTTCCCGTATTTCCCGTCGCGGACGCACCGCGATCCTGCATTCCGGTATATCGGGAACATCGAGTTCAATTTCAAGTGATTGGGGGTTACTGTCGACAAACGGGACGAACGGAATTCGTACCGCCCGCCAACCCTACCCCTGGGTGACGCGGTTGCGCAGGTAGGTGGGCACGACATCCTCCGCCGCCACACCGCGCGCCCCCGCCGCCAGCCGCACCTCGGCCAGGGCGAGACAGTCCCGGGCGTCCGGCAGGCGTTCCGGATCGACCACCGTAACCGCCTCGCCTAGCCGTTCCGCGAGGACCTCGGCGTAGGCGCCGTAGCCCGTACCGCAACCGAGCCAGGCGTCGCCGGTGCCCGGCAGCACCACGGAATCCGGCGACACCACCGCCTCCTCCCCCGCGGTGACGACGCCCGCGCCACGGCGCCGATAGCAGCCCCAGTAAACCTCGCCCATGCGGGCGTCCATGGCGACTGCAACTGCCGCCGCACCGTGGGTGCGGCAGGCCCCCTGCGCCACGGTGGCCAGGGTGGACACCGGGATCACTGGCAGGTCCGCACCGAGGGCGAGCCCCTGGGTCACACCAATACCGATCCGCACCCCGGTGAACGAACCCGGACCGCTGCAGCAGGCCAGCGCCCCGAGGTCGGTCATCTCCAGGCCCGCCTCGTCGAGGACCGCACGGACCATGGCGAGGACGGTCCCCGAATGCCCCTGCCCGACGGCCTCGTACCGGCACAGCACCGCCTTTCCGGCCCGTAGGGCGACCGAGCAGGCGGTGGTGGTCGTATCGATGGCGAGCAGCCCGCTCATGACCGGTGGTCCCCCTCCCCTGGGCCGGCATCCGGGGCCGCCGCTTCCTCGTCGGCCGTCCCGGCGCCGTCGTCACCGTCGAAATCGAATTCCATCTGTATGCCACTCTCCGCGTAAGGATCGAAGGTACCCGTGTAAGGCGTGCTGCTCGGTCCCATCTGGTAACCGGAGGTCTCGCTGATCGACAGCGGCGGTCCGACACGCTGGCGCAGCAGCGCGAAACCGGCGAGCGCCAGCGCCGTGGCGCCCAGCGTCCAGAACAGGCCCGTCGGGCCGACCAGGCCCATGAGCTGCGACGTCGCCACGGGACCGGCGATCATCCCCGCACCGTGCACGAGAAGCAGGCCGGCGCTGGCACCGAGCATCCGGCTGGCGTCCATGAAATCGTTGGTCAGCGATACCGACAGCGGGTAGAGCGTGAATGCGAGCCCGCCCCACAGGACCGACAACCCGACGACGGCCCCGGTACTGTGCGCGGTCAGCGCCACCATGGCGCCGCTGACGATCGCGACCGCCGCGGCGACCGTGGCGATCACGTCACGGCGATTGTACAGGTCCGACAGCCTGCCTATGGGATACTGGAGCAGGAAACCGCCGACGATGGTCACGCCCATCAGGATCGCGATCATCGACTGGCTGAACCCGGCGCCCTTGGCATACACCGGCCCCATGCCCAGGAACGAGCCGTTGATCACCCCCGCCGCCGCGCACCCCACAACCCCCAACGGAGACGCCGCGTAGAGCTCGCGCAGCCGCACCGGCACCACCTCGCGCAGCTCCGGGGAGGAGGTGCGGGTGATCGTCACCGGCACCAGCGCAAGGCCGATCAGCGCGGCGGACAGGCTGAACAGCTCGAATCCGGCTGGATCGGAGAACACCAGCAGGAACTGGCCGCCCCCGAGCCCCACGTAGGTCACGACGCTGTAGACGCCGAAAACCTGGCCCCGGTACTCCGGCGGCGTGCGGTCGTTGAGCCAGCTCTCCACCACCATGTACAGGCCGGCGATGGCGAAACCGTAGACCAGCCGCATGCCGCCCCACACCACCGGCTCGATGAAGATGGGGTACGCCAGCGTGCTGGTCGCCGCGATCACCGCCAGCGCGGCAAACGTCCGGATGTGGCCGACACGCGCGATCACCCGGCCGCATATGCGAGTGGCGAGCACGAAGCCGACCGAGTAGCTCGCCGCCACCAGACCGATAACCTGGGTCGGGAACCACTCCATCGTCATCCGCACGCCCACCAGCGTGCCCAACAGGCCCCCGCCGACGAGCAGCAGCCCGAACGACAGGAACAGCGCGACGAAGGGGGATACGATTCGGGTCATACCGCCCCCTCCTTCCAGTAACGCGCCCGTCCTGCACCGCCGGCCGGGGTGCGCCTGCCGGCGGCCCCGCCGGGATCGCGGATGGGCACTGTCCGGACGGCCACGCGTCCAAGGCGGGCAACGCCATCCGGCGTCCACGGCCGGTGACGATAACAGTCCCGCCGTCCACGCCGCGGCCCGCACTGGCCGCCGGCAGGGCCGTGCGCTGATGATCCGGATAGTAACGTCTGACGCATGGATGCCCGTGATGCGACCGGCCCGGAAGACCGGCCGGTTGATTGTTGTTCGGCGGTGGTGAGCATAGCCGAGATGCGGCGGACCTGACCATTCCACGACCGGGGTGAGTGCCGGCACCACCGCGGCCGGCGGGCCGCGTCACGCTTGACACGGACTATCGTGTAGTGCATTAATGATAGGCCAATCTAAACGACGGAGAAGAAATCCGTTGATGATGGATTTCACCGCCTGCCGGATTATCCCCACGACCCCTGCATCCACCACCAGTCATGTCGCCGGGGCCTGAGAACACCCCATAACCGTGCCGCACACGACACCATGCCTAGACCGTCACGAACCCGGAACGGGTACGTGTAAGACATGTCGTGTCCGGCGGTCCGGAAGGCGTGAACGCCGCACAGCGACCGAATAACCCTGAGCGAGGAGTGCGCAATGGCCAGCAGACCCAGTGAGGACGGCATCATTCTGAGACAGCCGGCGATCGCCGATGGTGGCGGCATGTGGCGGGTTGTCCGTGACGCCGGGGTGCTCGACGAGAACTCCAGCTACCTGTACCTGCTCATGGCCCGCGACTTCTCGGAGACCTGCGTGGTCGCGGAGCGCGACGGCCGCACGATTGGCTTCGTCACCGGCTACCGCCGGCCACAGCGCCCGGACACCGCGTTCCTCTGGCAGGTGGGGCTGCTGCCCGAGGCCCAGGGCCTGGGTCTCGGCAAGCGCCTGGTCGCCGCCTTCCTGCGCGCCCCCGGGTGTCAGGGGGCAACCCGGCTGGAGACCACCATCACGCCGGATAACGCCGCATCGCGGGCGCTGTTCCGCGCCGTGGCCCGGGACCTGGGTGCCGAATGCGCCGTCAGCCCGTGCTTCACCGCCGCGGACTTCCCCGAGGCCGGGCATGATGACGAGGAACTCTTCTCTATCGGCCCGTTCACGGCGGACGCGCCGAACACACTCAACTACTAGATCCAGAGAGGGAATCAGCCATGGATTACATGGAGGCGATCAACCGGTACGAGTCCGAGGTGCGCAGCTACGTGCGCAGCTTCCCCACGGTCTTCGAGAAGGCGCGGGGCTCGTATCTCTACAACACCGAGGGGACCGCCTACCTGGACTTCTTCGCCGGGGCGAGCGTGATGAACTACGGTCACAATCACCCCGACATCAAGAAGGCCCTCACCGACTACATGGCGGATGACAACATCATCCACAGCCTGGACATGGCGAGCGTGGCGCGGGCGCAGTTCCTGCAGGCCTACCACGACATCATCCTCGCCCCGCGTGGCATGAACCACCGTATCCAGCTGCCCGGCCCGACCGGCACCAACGCGGTGGAGAGCGCCCTGAAGATCGCGCGCAAGGCCAAGGGCCGCGAGGGATTCGTGGCGTTCACCAACGCCTTCCACGGCATGACCCTCGGTGCACTGTCGGTCACGGGTAACCAGTTCAAGCGCGACGGCGCCGGGGTGCCGCTGCTCAACACCGCCTCGATGCCGTACGACAGCTACTTCGGCGACGAATTCGACACCATCGACTACTTCGAGAAGATGTTGGCCGACGGCGGCAGCGGTGTCGGCATCCCCGCCGGCGTGATCGTCGAGACGGTGCAGGCCGAGGGCGGCGTGCGCGTGGCGAGCGGCGAGTGGCTGCGCAAGCTGCAGGACCTGTGCCGCGAGCACGACATGCTGTTCATCATCGACGATATTCAGACGGGCAACGGGCGCACCGGCAACTACTTCTCCTTCGAGGAGTTCGATCTCGATCCGGACGTCGTCACCGTCTCCAAGTCCCTGTCCGGTTTCGGCATGCCGCTGTCCATCGTACTGGTCAAACCGGAATTCGATATCTGGGAGCCCGGCGAGCACAACGGCACCTTCCGCGGCTTCAACCCCGCACTGGTCACCGCGCGCCGCACCCTGGAACTGTTCTGGCAGGACGACGCCTTCGCCGGCGAGGTCAAGCGCAAGGGCGAGAAGATCCGCGAGTGGCTGCAGGGCCTCGCCGCGCGCCACCCGCAGGCCAAGGGCGAGGTCCGCGGCCGCGGCATGATGCAGGCGGTGGAGTTCGAGAATCAGGAGCTCGCCGGCAAGGTCTCCGAGAAGGCCTTCGGCCACCGACTGATCATCGAGACCGCCGGTCCGAACGACGAGGTGCTCAAGCTCCTGCCGCCGCTGACCATCGAGGACGAGGTTCTCGACCAGGGCCTGGAGATCATCGAAAGGGCCCTCACCGAGGCCATGGCCGAACTCGGTATTGCGTGAGCCGTGTCGCGGCATGAATAATCGTTAGCGTCCCATCCGGTTCCGGATGGGCGCTGCGACCACGCCCGAGGGGCGGCCTCCCGCCCCTTTCGCTTTTCAAGGAGACCAGCGGATGAAGATCGTCAGGCTCGAAGAGATCATCGGGACCGACCGCGACGTGGAGGGTCCGGACTGGAAGAGCCGCCGCCTGCTGCTGAAGAAGGACGGCATGGGTTTTTCCTTCCACGAAACCATCATCCCGGCCGGGACCGAACACACGTTCTGGTACAAGAACCACCTCGAGGCGGTGTATTGCGTGGCCGGTAACGGCACCATCGAGGACCTGGCCACCGGTGAGGTTCACGAGATCCGGGACGGCACGCTCTACGCCCTGGACAAGCATGACCGGCACGTGCTGCGCGGCGGCACAGAAGACATGCGCCTGGTCTGTGCCTTCAACCCGCCGGTCACCGGCCGTGAGGTTCACGACGAGGACGGCTCGTACACCCTCGTCGAGGACTGACCCCGTCCCGGGCGCCCGGGTTGACGCCCGGGCGCCTGCATTCGTAACTTTCCCACCACAACACAGGGTCTCCCCGCTGCAGGGGACGCCGGTGTTTCCTTTGCACGTCCGACCTTCCGGTGCCACCAGCACCGGTGCCCCGCATGGACGTGCCGGATAGTACGCACGGCATGTGCCGGTGCCGGGGCTCCGCCCGGCCCCGCGCCACGAGCCCGGCGACTGGCATGCACGGGTCGCGTGGCAGCGTTCGCTGCGCGCAGCAGGGTTCTTTCCGTATCGCTGGCGATTCAGGGAGGTGCCGACATGCTGAACAGCAAGGATCTCTATCCCACCCGCACCGAGGCGCCCGTGGGCGTGATTCCGCGACTCGACCCGGTGATTCACTCCGACGAGAACGGCCACTGGTCCGGTCCGCTCACCAGCGACGAGCTCCGGCGTTTCGAGCACGACGGCTATCTCTTCTTCGAGGGGCTTTTCCCGCCGGAGGAAGTCGAGGCTTTCCGCGAGGAGCTGCGCCGCCTGGAGGCCGATCCAGATCTGAATGACTGGGACGGCATGATCCGCGAGCCCGAGAGCAACGAGGTGCGCTCGGTCTTCGGCATTCACCGCGCAGACATCTCCGACCGGTTCAACCGCCTGGCCCGGGACCCGCGCCTGCTCGACCGCGTCCGCCAGCTCCTGGCGAGCGAGGTCTACATCCACCAGTCCCGCATCAACTACAAGCCCGGCTTCCGTGGCACGGGCTTCAACTGGCACTCGGACTTCGAAACCTGGCACGCCGAGGACGGCATGCCGCGGATGCGGGCCGTGAGCTGCTCGATCATCCTCACCGACAATCACGCCCTCAATGGGCCGCTAATGCTCATCCCCGGCTCGCACAAACACTTCGTCTCCTGCGTGGGGGCCACACCGGAAGACAACTACAGGCGTTCGCTCAAGGTCCAGGAGTTCGGCGTGCCCGACGAGGACGCGATCCGCACCCTCGCGCGGGAACGCGGTATCGACGCAGCCACCGGCCCGGCGGGCTCGCTGTTGATCTTTGAGTGCAATACCCTGCACGCCTCCAACGCCAATATGTCGCCGGACCCGCGCAGCAACGTGTTCTTCGTCTACAACAGCGTGCGCAACCGCCCGCAGCAGCCCTACGGCGCCCCCGGGGTGCGGCCCGCGTTCCTCGGCGAACGCGAGGACTTCACACCGCTGGAACGATAACCCGGCGCGACCGCCCCGTCAGCCGCCGCCGCGCTTGAACGCCGCAAGTTCGCGGCGGTTGCGCCGGTCCGGGCGATGATCGGGCCGCGGCGTCGCCGCGGCCACCGCGCGCCGTTCCACGCGCACTGCCTCGCGCCGTTCGATGCTTTCCCCGGTTTCGGTGTAGAGGGTCTGCGCCTCGGTAGCCGGACCGCGTTTGTCCGAGAGATCGTCGACCGTGACCTCGAAGGTCACGGGCCCCTTGGTGATCGCGAGCCGCTGGCCGACGCGTACGTCGCGGGCGGGCTTCGCCCGCACCCCGTCCACCTCGACCTTGCCACCCTTGACCGCCTCTGCCGCGAGGCGCCGTGTCTTGAAAAATCGCGCCGCCCATAGCCACTTGTCCAGGCGCACGCCGTCCGCGTTGCGGGACCCATCGGTCATGCCGCGTCTCCCCGGCCGCCGTCCACGGCCGCCGCCGGGGCGGCGGCCGTGCGACCGGCCTCAGTAACTGCCTGCAATATATCCGGTAAGATGCTGAATTTCCGTGTCACGATCCGCCATGACCGCCGCTGTGAGGTCGCGTATGGAGATCATCCCGAGCAGCTGGCCACCCTCCATCACCGGCAAGTGCCGGCAGGCACGCTCGTTGACCATCGTCAGTGCCTCCTCGACGGAGGTGTCGGGCTCGATGTAGAAGACCTTGCGGGTCATCACCTGTTCGATAGGCGTACGGTCGTAGTCCAGGCGGCCGTCGATAACCCGGCGGAGGACGTCACGCTCGGTGAAAATACCGAGCAGCGCCTGCTCCGGGTCGACGACCAGTACCGCACCGATGTTGTGCCGGTTCATCATCTGCACGGCATCCGCCACCGAGGCGTCGGGACCGAGCACGTACATCTGAGAGCTCTTGCGATCGAGGATCCTGCGTACCGGTTGCCGCATGGCCGTTCCCTCCTCCAGGGCAGATCCGTTCCCTTCATTTCCGGTTTTATACCCGAAGAACCGCTTTGGGAAGGCACGCGAGGCGGCCGCGAAGTCCGTTAATCGAGGCGTTCGTCGGCCACCACGATGCCGTCCTCGTCCGCGTACAGCCAGTCCTCCGGACGGATGGTCACCCCCGCGAAACTCACGGGGATACCGCGCTCCCCTTCACCGCGTTTTTCACTGCGCCGCGGGTGAACGTTCAACGCCTTTACCCCGATATCCAGTCCGCCGATCTCGCCGGAATCGCGGATACAGCCGTAGACCACGATACCGCTCCAGCCGTTGTCCCGCGCCATCGCGGCGAGGTTGTCGCCAAGCAGCGCACAGCGCAGCGAGCCGCCGCCGTCGACCACCAGCACCCGCCCCTCCCCGGGCTCGGAGAGCGCATCCCGCACGAACGAGTTGTCCTCGAACACCTTGACCGTCAGGACCGGTCCGGAGAAACTCCGGCGACCGCCGTAGTCCGAGAAGATCGGCGTGAGGATGCGAAGACGTCCCTCGTGGGCATCGCACAGATCGGTGGTCGGCGTTGTCATTCCGTGTTCTCCGTGTGTGTCCGTCGGCGACGGCTGCCAAGTTAACCAGCCGCCAACGCGGAGACAAGAGAACCGGTCACGCGCCAGTACCCACGCGGTCGAAACCGGCAACAGAGGTCAAGCATGACGCGGCCACAGCACGACAGTCACGACGCGCCCATCCTGTTCATCTCCGATCTGCACCTGGATCCCGCACGGCCGGCAATCGTGCGCCTGTTCCTGGACTTCCTCGCGGGGGAGGCGCGCAACGCCGGGGCCCTCTACATCCTTGGCGACCTGTTCGAGGCCTGGATCGGGGATGACGCGGTCAGCGCCGACGAGCCGGTCATCGCGGCGATGCGCGCCCTGGTGGAACACCGCGTGCCAGTGCGGGTGATGCGCGGGAATCGTGACTTCCTCCTGGGCGAGACGTTCGCACGCATGACCGGTGCCGGAATGCTCGCAGACCCCTGCACGATCGAGATCGACGGCGAGCCGGTGCTCCTCGCCCATGGCGACGCCCTGTGCACGGATGACGCGGATTATCAGCGTTTCCGCGCCATGGTCCGCGACCCAGAGTGGCAACGGCAGTTCCTCGCCCGCTCCATCGATGAGCGCAAGACCTACGCCGCGGAGGCGCGCTCGCAGAGCAGCGAGCGCAACCAGCGCCTCGACGACACCATCATGGATGTCAACGACGCCGCCGTGGCCGCGACCATGCGGGATCATGGCGTACAGCGGCTGGTCCACGGCCATACTCACCGGCCGGCAGTGCACCGCTTCGAGCTCGACGGCGCCCCTGCCGAACGCATCGTGCTCGGCGACTGGTTCGACCAGGGCAGCGTATTGCGCTGGCACCGGGGCGAGTACGCGCTAAGCGGGCTGCCCCTCAGCGAGTGACCTGACCGCGGCCTCCGCCGCCCGGCGGAAGCGGGCCTGGAGCGCGGGATCCGTCGCCGGGCGCGCATACCACTCGGCGACCAGCGCCCAGATCCGCGCCTCTCGCGGACGCTCGTCCGTCCCCGCCCCGAAGCCGTCGGAGAGCCGCTCCACCTGGAGCTCCATGCGCCGGCGCCGATCCGCTTCCGGCGACCCCAGCCCCGCCAGGATCTCCATGCGCAGACACAGGTCACGCTGGGACGGGTCGTCGTGGGGTGCCGGCGGCTGCGGGGCCAGACGCCCGGCCACCGCCTCGCGCAACGGCTCCAGCAGCGGTTCGTCCTCCGGTAGTCCTTCCAGGGCGTCAGTGTGCCCGGTACCATCCAGGACCGCCTCAAGCCGCGGCAGCAACGCAACGCGCGCCTGCGCCCGCTGCTCGCCGGCGAGGGCGTCGAGCGTCGCACAGGCCCGCTCGAAGCGGCGTCGCACACCGTGACCGCGACGGCTGTCCGGAAGACCGGCGGCCTCCAGCCGCGCGCGGGCATCCGCCACGGCGGCCGCGATTTCTCCGTCGGCGGGCCGCTCTCCCCCTTCGGACGGGATCAGTGCCTCCACCGCCTCGCAGACGCGCTCCCCCTGGGCAATCCGGTCGTCACCTTCCGCACGGCGCGTGCGGCGCGCGGCGTCCCGCCGCTCGAAGATCCGGTCACACGCGGCACGAAAGGCCCGCCAGAGCGCGCGCTCGTCCTTCGGCCGTGCCGATTCCGAGGCCTTCCACCGTTCCTGGAGGGCCTTGGCGTGCTCAGCGGCACGCTCGGGATCATCCGCCTCGGCCAAGGCTTCCGCCTCCGCGACGAGTGCCGTCTTCGCCTCGCGGGCCTGCTCGCGCCGCGCATCGATCCGCTCGGAGAGCGTGTTCATCAATCCCTCGAAACGGCGGGTCAGACCGCGGGTACCGCGGCGGTCCACGGGCGCGAAGCCCCGCCAGTCATCACGGGCCGTTCGGCGGATCCGTTCCAGCTCCGCGAGTGCCAGCGTGTCCGTGTCGGTCTCGTCGAGGAACCGTTCGAGCTGGCCGCACACCGTCTGCCGGCCTTCACGATTGGCCTCACGCCGTGCCGCTTCGGCCTCCTGCCATTCCCGGCAACTCTCCCGCGCCTGCTCCGCGGCGGTCTGAAAGCGCTGCCACAGCGCACGTGTGCCGGCGGAATCGGATCCCCCAGTGGCCTTCCATTCCTCGAACAGCTCGCCTATACGGGCCAGGCGCGCCTCCGGCTCCAGGCCGTCACCCTGACCGAGGGCTTCCATTGCCTCGCACAGGCCTTCCTGCTTGGGCGCGACCGCGAAGTGGCGCCAGTCGCGCAGCTCGGCCAGACGTGCCCGGACCCTTGCGACCCGGCGGTCGCGGCCGGGATCCAGCGACCCCGGAACGTCCTCGAGTGCGCGGCGGACCTGCCCCACCGCCCGGCGCGAACGACGCAGTTCACCGGCGGACAACGCCTCGTCGGCGGCGTCCAGCGCCGCGTCCAGGGCCTCCAGCGCGGCCGAGCGTTCGTTGTCCGCGCGCTCGTCCTTACGCGCCTCGTCCGCCGCCTGCCGGCGTTCCCGGATCGCCCCGTGCAGCGCCGTCACCTCCGGAGGTGACGGCAGCTCTTCCGGCCAATTCAGCCGCTCAGCCAGCTCGGTGAGCGAATGGAGGTCGCCGCCTGGATCGGAGAGCCGCTCGGCCAGCGTTACGTAACGCCGGCCGGCCTCGAGCCACAGGCGTGCCCGCCGGGCCTCGTCGCCGTCAGCGTATCGTCCTTCCCCGACCGCCCGTTCCAGGCGGTTGAGCCGTTCCATGGACGGCGCACCCGCGGCCTCCAGCTCCGCCATCACCTCGCCGGCACCCACCGCTGCCGGCGCGTTCGCCGCGGCCCCGGCAGGAGGCGCTTCCGCGTCGCCGGCGGCCGCCTCACGGCCCGCCCGCTCAAGCGCTTCGCCGATCGCCGCCCACGCCCGCTCAAAGCGCTCAATCAGATCGGGGACATCAAGCGGCGGCAGTGCGTCATAGCGGTTTCCGATACGCTCGCGCTCGGCGGCCGTTTCCCGTCCGGCCGGCACCTCGGCGAGCCCCTCCAGGCGCCGGCACAGGTCCTCCAGTACCGCGCGGGCATCCCGCTCGGCCTCCCGTGCCTCCATGATTGCGTCCAGGCGCTGACGCGCCAGGCGCACTATGCGGCGGTCCAGCGCCCGGCCACGGTCGGCGATCTCACGGAGCGTGGGCTCGTCGTCGATCCGCTCCAGCGCCAGTTGGCGCAGGCGAGCGACCGGATCGTGGAGTGCCGCCTCCGCCAGCACGCCGGGGTCCGTCGTCCTTTCCAGGGCAAGACGCCGAAGACCTTCTTCACGCGCCCCGCGCGCCACGTGAGCGACGATCTGGGGATCCGCGCAGGCCTGCAGCGCGGACTCCCGGTGCGCCATGGACAGGGTGTCGCCCCCGGTCAGCAGCTGACAGTAGCGTGCCCGGGCGCATTCCCGCACCGGCGCCTCCGGGTCGCCATCAAGGGCGCGCTCGAGCAGCGCCAGGTCATCCAGTCGTCGCACCGCCGCGGCACGGACGCCCGCATCCGGATCGTCCTCCGCCAGACGGGCAAGCGTTCCGCCCTGTTCCTCATCCGCGATATCGAGCGCGATTACCGCCGCGCGGCGCACCTCCGGATCCCGGTGCGCCCAGCGGGGCCGTCGAAAGCGTTCAAACAGCATGCCGTCTCCTGTATTGCTGCGTCACAGCGCCGCCCCGTCATCCCCCGGCAGCCGGTCCGCACTCACAGGCCGATGCTGAACATGCTCTCCAGGTCGTGACGGCTCTGGGCGCGGAAAGCGATCAGCGTCTCGGTCTCCTCGATGTCGGAGAGGGTCTGCATACGTTCGGTGACCAGTTCGGCAAGCGCCTCATTGCTGGGCACACGGATGATAACAACGAGATCGTAGCGGCCACCGACGGAGTACACCTCGGAGATGCCGTCGATATCGGCAAGGGTGCCGGCGACCTCGTTGACACGACCACGGGCGGCGTTGAGCAGGACGATTGCGGTTACCATTGCCAGGTTCTCCCTGTTGGCTGGGGCCCTCCGCCCCGGAAAGCCGCATTCTAATGCGCGCTGGCGGGCGCCGCCTACCGTCATGACGGCGCGGACCGTGGCCGCACACGAAAAAACCCCCGCCCGAAGGCGGGGGTTTACAGCGGGCCCCGTCGCGCGGAGCCCTGCGGACCGGGACGTACTTACTTGACGTCGCCGGTGACCCAGTAGTCGACCCGGGCCTTGTTGTTGTCGATGTACTTCTGCACCGCCTTCTCGTAGGAGGTCTGCTGCGCGTCGTACATCGCCGCCTCGAGCTCGTCCAGCGGGATCTGCATGCGCGAGAGGAACATCGCGACCTCGGGGTCACGCTGGTAGAAGCCCACGTTCGCGAACGCGTGGATCCGCTCGTAGCTGCCGAGCGTGCCCTTCGGGTCCTTCAGATAACGCATGTCGTAGGCGCCGAACAGCCAGTGCGGGCTCCAGGCGGTCACGACGATCCAGTTGTCACGCTTGACCGCGCGATCCAGGGCCGCGGTCATGCCGGCACCACTGGAGGTCTGCAGGTTGTAGTCATCGAGGCCGTAATCCTCGATCGTCTTCTTCGACAGGCGCGTCAGGCCGGCACCCGGGTCGATACCCGTGATGGTCCCGTCGAGCTTCTCGCGGACGCTGTCCTTCTTGAGATCCTCGATGGAGTTGAGCTCGCTCTTCGGGATGTAATTCGGCACCGCCCAGCCCAGACGCGCATAGCCGTACAGCAGACCCAGGTTGATCGCCTTGACGCCGTCGCTGTTGACCTTGTCCAGGTAGTCCGCGTGCGTGCCCGGCTGCCAGGACATGAGCATCACGTCGATATCGCCGTTAGCGACACCCTGGTACTGCGGGGCGATATCGGTCTGAACCAGCTCGACGTCGCGGTCGAGGCGATTCTCGATGAGGTTCGAGGCCAGCTTGGTCACGAACTCCGCGTCGGACCAGGCGGTCCAGCCGATGCGCACCGGCTCGTTGGACTGCGCCTGGGCGCCGGTAACCATGCCGAGTCCGAGGACTGCGGACAGTACGATTTTCGAGGTCTTTCCGAGCATGTTCTGCTCTCCTCTGTTGCTACATTAGTCGACGCCTATTCGTACGAGCGAACGGCGCCGATTGCCGACTGGCGGCGCCCGCTACTTGCGCGAGCGCTGCCCGAAACTCTGGGTGATACGGTCAAGCAGGATGGCGAGGATGACCACGCCGAGCCCGCCCTCGAAACCGAGCCCCACATTCAGGCGCTGTATACCGGTAAGCACCGTGTTGCCAAGGCCGCCGGCACCGATCATCGAGGCGATGACCACCATCGACAGCGCCAGCATGATGGTCTGGTTGATGCCCGCCATGATCGAGGGCATCGCCAGCGGCACCTGAACCTTGAACAGCAGCTGCCGGTCGGTACAGCCGAACGCGAGCCCCGCCTCGACCTTCTCCTTGCTCACCTGCCGGATACCGAGGTTGGTCAGACGCACCACCGGCGGCATCGCGAAGATCACCGTGGCGATGGTGCCCGGCACCTTCCCGAGGCCGAAGAAGATCGCCGCGGGGATGAGATACACGAATGCCGGCATCGTCTGCATGAAGTCCAGTATCGGGCGCACGATATGCTCGACGATCTCGTTGCGCGCCATCCAGATCCCCACAGGTATCCCGACGACCAGCGCCACGAAGCTCGAAGCGAGCACCAGCGCCAGCGTCTGCACGGTTTCGTCCCACAGGTTCATGCCCAGGATGACCAGCATCGCGAGCAGGGCGAACACCCCGAAACGCCAGCCCACGCGCCAGAAGGCGATGCCGACGATGATCAGCGCCAGCACCTCCGGCGGCAGGAAACTCAGGATCCCCTCGAGACCGTCCGCGACGAACCCGATCACCGCCGCGATGCCGTCCAGCATGCCGGTGAGGTTGTTCTGGACCCAGTCGACGCCGAGCTCGACGTACTCGCCGATCGGTAGCTGGTAGTTGTCTGGGAAGATACTCGCCATGTCTGATTACCCCGTCCGGTCCAGCGTCCGCAGAATGGAGGTCTTGGAGATGCTCCCAAGGTACTTGCCGTCAGCATCCACCACCGGCAGCGGCCAGCGGCTGCCCGCCACCTTGCCGACGACCTCCTGCATGGGCGTGTCGTCCGGTATGGGTTCGACCTCCTCGAGGAACGCGTCCGCGTACTCGGGCTCGCCACCCTTGTCGAGCAGGGCGTTCAGCGAGTCCATGCTCACCGTGCCCTGGTACTGGCGACCCCGGTCGATCACGACCGCGACGTCGCGGTCGTGCTGGCGCATGCGCTCCAGCGCCGCATTGACGCTCATCCCCGGGCGCTCGATGACCGTGACCTGCTTACGGTTGGCGATGTCGCCGGCGGTGTAGACCTGGCTGACGTCCACCCCATAGAAGAACGAGCGGACGTAGTCGTTTGCCGGGTTGCTCACGATCTCCTCGGGGGTGCCGACCTGCACCACGAAGCCGCCCTGCATGATGGCGATGCGATCACCGATGCGCATGGCCTCATCCAGGTCGTGGGAGATGAACACCACGGTGCGCTTGTGCTTCTGCTGCAGCGCCAGCAGCTCGTCCTGCATCTCCGTGCGGATCAGCGGGTCGAGTGCCGAGAACGCCTCGTCCATGAGCATGATCGACGGCCCCACGGCCAGCGCGCGGGCAAGGCCAACGCGCTGCTGCATGCCGCCGGAGAGCTCGTCCGGGTAGCTGTTGGCGTTGGCCTTCAGGCCCACCTGCTCGAGCGCCTCCAGCGCCTTGTTCTCGCGCTCGCCACGCTCGGTACCCGCAACCTCCAGGCCGAAGGCGGCGTTCTCGAGGACAGTCCGGTGCGGCATCAGCGCGAAAGACTGGAACACCATGCTCATGTCATGGCGGCGCAGGTTGATCAGCTCCGACTTGCTCATCGACGTCACGTCCTGGCCGTCTATGTAGACACTGCCCCGCGTGGGCTCGATGAGGCGGTTGAGCATGCGCACCATGGTCGACTTGCCCGAACCGGACAGCCCCATAATCACGAATATCTCACCTTCCTGGATAGAGAAGCTGGCCTGCTGGACGCCGACCGTGTTGCCGGTTTTTTCGAAGATCTCGTCCTTGTTGAGCCCCTGCTCCAGAAGGCGTAGCGCCTCATCCGGATCGGGGCCGAAGACCTTGTAGAGATCCTCGACGACTATCTTGTCAGTCATGCGGAGTGTAGCCCTTCGTCTGCTTTCAGTTCATCTTGATCGATCAGCACGCAAGCGCGTCCGGATAACCGCCGCAAAGCGACCGCGGCCGGGCCGGACGTGGGAAATCCCGTTAGTTTTCATCCTCCGCCTATCGTGATCTTGCCCCGTCCACGCAATAGGCGGCATCTATGAAAACTCAGGAAAACCTTAAGGCCCACTTATTTCAACCTACCATGCCATGCCGCGACTGGCTAGTCGGC
Organism: Arhodomonas sp. KWT2; assembly: GCF_041949875.1. Lineage (NCBI taxonomy): Bacteria > Pseudomonadati > Pseudomonadota > Gammaproteobacteria > Chromatiales > Ectothiorhodospiraceae > Arhodomonas > Arhodomonas sp. KWT2. The sequence continues at coordinate 121,169 of NZ_JBHFPQ010000033.1, read as the reverse complement.
GCCCGTTCCGGGCCACGCGACTGGTATAGTCACGCACCGGCCGATTCGCAACACGGGCGCGTCTCCAACCCGTCTTCACAGGGACAGAATGAGCGATACAGATCACGCTTTTTTCGCCGCCGTTCCCCGCAATCTCGAGGGCCTTCTCCGCGACGAGCTGACCGCGCTCGGTGTCGTCGGTGCCCGCGAGACCCGTGCCGGCGTGACCTGGCAGGGCGACGTCGCCACGGCGTTGCGGGCGTGTCTGTGGTCGCGTCTCGCCTCGCGGGTATTGCTGACTCTCGGCAGCGGCGACGCGGCGGACGAGCAGGCCCTGCTCGCGTGCGTGCGCGCCCTGCCCTGGGAAGCGCACCTCACGGCGGACACGCCTTTCGTGGTGGACTTCACCGGCCATAACGCCTCGCTGCGCGACAGCCGGCACAGCGCCCGCGTGACCAAGGATGGCATACGTGCGCGCTTTCACGACCTCGGCCTCGAGGCACCGACGGCGAACCCCGGCGGTGAAGCCCTGCGCTGCAACGTCCGCTTGTCCGGGTCCCACGCGAGCGTCTACATCGATATCGGCGGTGGCGCACTGCACCGCCGCGGATACCGTCGCGCCGCCCGCGAGGCGCCGCTCAAGGAGAACCTCGCCGCCGCGCTGCTCGTGCGCGCGGGCTGGCCTGCCGTCGCGGAGCGCGGCGGCGCCTTCGCCGACCCGTTCTGCGGGGCCGGCACACTGGTGGTCGAGGCGGCCATGATGGCCGCGGACATCGCCCCCGGGCTTCATCGCGAGCCCTCTGGCACCCGCTTCTGGCGGGGGTTCCCAGCGGACACCTGGCGGGCCCTGCTCGAGGAAGCGCGGGAGCGCGCCCGCGACGGCCTTCACCGTCTGCCGCCGCTTTTTGCCGGAGACATCGATCCGGAGGCGATCCGGGTCGCCCGCGAGAACGCCGTTCGTGCCGGCCTCGAGGGCCGCATCACGTTCCGCACCGGCGATGTGCAGGACTGGGCTGGCCCCGGCGACGTGACGGCCGGCCTGCTGATCACCAATCCGCCCTGGGGCCAGCGCCTGGAGACCAACCGGCCGGTGGAACGGCTGTACATGGCCCTGGGGGACTGGGCCCGCACCGCCGTTCCGGGATGGCGGATGGCGGTGTTCACCGGCCACTCCCAGCTGCTTGCCGCCCTGGGCCTGCGGGCGGACCGGGTCTATCGCTTTCACAACGCACGGCTGCCGGCGCGGCTCGGCCTCTATACCCTCGCGGCCGAGCCGGCCGCGCCACAACGGACGGCGACCGCGGACGCCCCCGCGGACCTCGTCAACCGGCTGCGCAAGAACCTCCGTCACCGCCGCCGCTGGGCGCGGCGCGAGGGCGTCGACGCGTTTCGCGTTTACGACGCCGACCTGCCCGAGTACGCCTTCGCAGTGGATGTCTACAACGGCGAGGAAGGCGTCTGCGCCCACGTCGCGGAATACGCGCCGCCGGAGAAGATCGCCCCGCGCAAGGCCGAGCGGCGGCGGCGTGCCGCAATCGCCGCTGTCGCCGAGGTGCTGGAACTCGCCCCGGAGGCGGTCGTACTCAAGATCCGGCGGCGCCGGCGCACGGGCAGTCAGTACGAGCGCCAGGGCGAGCACGCGCTGGAGCGTATCGTTCACGAAGGCGGTGCCCGGCTGCGGGTGAACCTGACAGAGCGCCTCGACACGGGGCTGTTCCTGGACTCCCGCGGGATCCGCCGCCGCCTCGCGGACGGCGCAGACGGCCTGCAGGTGCTGAACCTCTACTGCTATACGGGCAGCGCCACCGTGCAGGCCGCGATGGCCGGTGCTCACACCACCAGCGTGGACCTGTCACGCACGTACCTTGCCTGGCTACGCGGCAACATGGGTCTCAACGGTATCGATCCTGCCTCCCACCGGATCTTCCGGGCCGACTGCAGGGAATGGCTCACCGAGGCGGCCGAGCGCGGCGAGCGCTTCGACCGCGTCCTGCTGGATCCGCCGTCGGTCTCACGTTCACGCCACGGCGGCACGTCCCTCGACATCCAGCGGGACCACGTCGAGCTGATCGAGGCCGCGTCGGCGTTGCTCGCCCCCGCGGGAGTGCTGTACTTCGTCACCAACCGCGTCCGCTTCAGCCTGGACGGGCCACGGCTCGGGACGCTCGGCCTCGTGACCCGCGAGATCACCTCCGAGACCGTTCCGGCCGACTTCCCGCGCCGCCCGCCTCCCCACCGGAGCTGGCTGGTCAGCCGCGCCTGACCGCCTGTCCGGCGCGCCGGCATTGGGCTGCGGCGCGTCTGTCTGTAGACTCCGCGCGACGTACGGTGATGCCGCACGCGTGGCACTTCGCGCCACGCCAAGGTACCGTGACGAGAAAAAGAAGAGGCAGGCCCTCCAAAAAGCCGGGGGCCGACGGCCCTGCCGACTCCGAGCCGGGCCGGCTCCAGGCGCTTGCAATACAGTCGAAAGCAGCACTGGGAGACAGGCAGAATGTACTCGAAGATCATGGTGCCGGTGGACCTGGCACACCTGGAAGTCCTACAACCCGCACTCAAGACGGCCTCGGATCTGGCGCGTCACTATGGCGCCGAAGTCTGCTACGTGGGCGTGACTGCCACCACACCCGGCAGCGTGGCCCGCACGCCCGAGGAGTACCAGCAGAAGCTCGAGGCGTTCGCACGGGAACAGGCCGGTGATCACGGCCAGCGGGCGAGCGCACGCATGATCACCTCACCGGATCCGATCGCCGATCTCGACGACGTCCTTCTCCAGGCGATCGAGGACACCGGCGCGGACCTGGTGGTCATGGCCACTCACCTGCCGCGTCATCTCGACGCCGTCATGCCCTCCCACGGCGACAGGATCGCCGCGCACACGGAACAGTCGGTGTTCCTCGTACGCGTACACAACCGCGACGGATAACCGACGGCCCACACCCACTCCAATTTCTCCGAAAGGGGTCACTACCGTGGATAAGCAGTCAAACGACAACAACGCACAGGAGCCGGACAACGGCTCGGTCGGCGTGCCCGCACCGGAGGGGCCGGCCAATCTCATCGATACCGATTACGTCATCGGGCAGGACAACGTCGCCACCACCAAGTTCGGCCTGGAAATCGACCTGCACGGCAAGGTGTTCAGCATCTCCGCGCTGATCATCCTGTTCTTCGTAATCATCACGCTCGCGCTGCAGGACCAGGTCGGCCCGGCATTCACGGCGCTGCGGCCGTGGCTGACCAACAACATGGCGTGGTTCTTCCTGTTCTCCGCGAACATCTTCGTCCTACTCGCCGTAGTGCTGATATTCACGCCCCTCGGGCGGGTCCGACTGGGCGGCATGCACGCGAAGCCCGACTTCAGCTACATGGGCTGGTTCGCGATGCTCTTCGCCGCCGGCATGGGCATCGGCCTGATGTTCTACGGCGTGGCCGAGCCCATGACGCACTTCGGCACGTCGCTGAGCGGCAGTGACTGGGCCCCGCTGGGCGGTGCACCGGGCAACGAGCAGGCAGCTCTGAACCTCGGCATGGCGGCCACGATCTTCCATTGGGGCCTGCACCCCTGGGGTATCTACGCCATCGTCGCCCTCGCTCTGGCGTTGTTCTCGTTCAACAAGGGCCTGCCGCTGACGATGCGCTCCATCTTCTACCCGATCCTCGGCGAGCGGGTCTGGGGCTGGCCCGGGCACGTTATCGACATCGTCGCGGTGTTCGCCACTCTGTTCGGTCTCGCCACCTCCCTCGGTCTCGGCGCCAAACAGGCGGCCGCCGGCCTGGAGTACCTGTTCGGCATCCCGGGTGGCGAGGTGACGATGGTGCTGCTGATCACCGGCATCACCTGCGTCGCGCTGACCTCCGTGCTGCTCGGCGTGGACAAGGGCGTGCAGCGGCTCTCGCAGATCAACATGGTGCTTGCCGCCCTGCTGCTGCTGTTCATCATCATCGTCGGGCCGACCATGCTGATCCTTTCCGGGTTCTTCGAGAACCTGTGGAACTACGCCGCGGACCTGCCGGCACTGGCGAATCCGTTCGGCCGCCAGGATTCGAACTTCATGGAGGGCTGGACCTCCTTCTACTGGGCCTGGTGGATCTCCTGGTCGCCCTTCGTCGGCATGTTCATCGCGCGCGTAAGCCGCGGCCGCACCGTGCGCGAGTTCATCATCGCCGTCCTGCTCGTGCCGACCGTGATCTCGGTGCTGTGGATGACGGCCTTCGGTGGCGCGGCGATCGACCAGTTCGTCAGCAATGGCTTCCAGGGCGTGAAGGAGGCGGCTCTGGAGCTTAAGCTGTTCGCGATGCTGGGGCAGATGCCGCTGACCACCATCACCTCCTTCATCGGCATCGTCCTGGTGATCGTGTTCTTCGTGACGTCCTCGGACTCCGGCTCGCTCGTGATCGACTCCATCACCGCCGGTGGCAAGGTGGACGCGCCCAAGCCCCAGCGTGTGTTCTGGGCGGTCATCGAGGGCGCCATCGCCATCGCACTGCTCGTCGGTGGCGGGGCCGAGGCCCTGCAGGCCATGGTGATCTCCACCGGCCTGCCGTTCACACTGGTCCTGCTCGCGGCGTGCTACGCCATCATCGTAGGCCTCAAGGACGAGCCCAGGGGCTGACGCCCCGAACCGCAGGGGGCGCCGCCGGCGCCCCCTGCGCCCTCCCCACCGTTATCCCGTTCCCGGAAAACCATCGCTCCACCGGTGGTGACCGGAGTGGCCGTCCTGCCTAGCTCCAGAGTCGACCCACGGGCATGTCCCGCCGGAGGTGGGTGGCCACCTGCGCCTGGAACAACTCCGCGGTGGCGAGCGCGTCCACCAGAGCGTGGTGCCCCTGGTAAACCGGCAGGCCGTAACGCTGGCGACTGTCATTGAGGCGTATGGACACCGGCGGGTGGCCCAGCCACCGCCGGAAACGGGCCCACAGGGACAGCCGGTGGCGATGGGCCTCGATGGCCATCGTGTCGACCACGGGGAACAACAGGTGCTCGCCGACTCGGGCCTTCGCCGCAGCGTCCAGGAACGAGCGCTCGATGTTGCGGTAGTGCACGACCACCACGCGGCCGGCCATCGCCTCCAGCAGTGACGGGAGCACCTCCACGAAATCCGGCGCGTTCTCGATATCCGTGTGGGTAATGTGGTGGAAGGTAACGGAGAGGCTGCTCAACGCCCGGGGCGGATGCACCACCCAGTAGTGGCGGTCTGCCAGGCGGATGCGGTCGAGATCGAAAGGCACGACCCCGACGCTCACGATGGCGTGGCGGGCCTCGTCCAGGCCGGTGGTTTCGATATCCAGGGCCAGGAAGGACACCTCCCCGATCGGCGTGTCCGCCGACGGCAGGCCGGCGCCATAGTACCGCGCCAGGGCCGGGACCCGGGACCCGGCGGCGCGGGCGGCGATGTACGGCCCCCACTGGTTCGCCCCGGAGCGGCTATGTGACCGCCAGCGCCCGCGCACGGGTTAACGCCCCCGCGTCGGCGCCGGGTAGCGGAACTTCAGGAACTTCTGGGCATTGCTCAGGGCCTGGAAGGCCTCCTTGAGATTGTGGCGCTCGCTGTCCGGGACGTTTTCCGGCTCGATGTTGTTGTCCGGCTCGCGCTCCTGCTCGAGGTCGATCACCTGGTGGCGAATGCGCGACATCGTCAGGAACTCCAGCGCGTAACGCAGCCGGTCCGCCACGCCCGGACCCAGAAGCTGGGTACGCCCGATCTGATCCAGTCGGTCAAAGGAGTTCTGCGCGCGGGCGCCGCACGCGAGCGCGTGGACGCGGATGAGGTCCACCAGTGGCGCTGTTCCGCGGCGCTTGAGGTTGATGGAGTTGTTGTGGCGGCCGTCGTGTTCCATGACGAAGTTGCGGAAGAAACCGAGTGGCGGCGTGCGATTGAGCGCGTTTCGCGCCATCGCCGCGAGGAAGCGTTCGTTGCCCTTCGCGCCTTCCGCGACGAGGTCCTGTAGTGCCTCCACGAACCGGTTCTCACCGTACACCGCGTCCAGGTCGAAAAAGATGGAGCTGTGCAGCAGGCGCTCCGGCGTCGGCTCGTCGATCCAGTTCCGGAAGTACGCCTTCCACTGCGACAGGGGCTGGCGCCAGCGCGGGTTGGTCGCCATGATGTCGCCCTTGCAGTAGCTGTAGCCGCAGGCGGCCAGACCGTCGCTCACGTAGCGCGCCAACGCCTCGAAATAGGCGTCGTGACTGTCCGGATCGAAGTCGTCGCTCAGCACCAGGGCATTGTCCTGATCGCTGACGATGGTCTGCTCGTCACGGGCCATCGAGCCCATGACCATGAAGCAGTAAGGCACGGGCGGCGGCCCGAGCACCTGTTCTGCGAGCTCCAGCAGCCGCCGGGTGAAGCTGCGACCGATCGTCGACAGGGCGCTACCGATCATTCGCGAGTCCGCGCCATCGTTGACCATGCGTACCAGCGCCGCGCGCACGTCCGGCAACAGCCGCGCGAGTCCCACGGGCGTGGGCTGATTGAAGATGCTGTCGACCAGGTAGAGGCTGCTCTGGGTCTCGTAGCGGATGATGTCCGAGAGGTGAACAATGCCTACGGGACGCCGGCGGTGCACGACCGGCAGATGGTGGACGTTATTGCGGAGCATGCACAGCATCGCCTCGTAGACGGACTCGTCCGACTGGATCGCGATCAGCCGGTCGCCGACCACCTCGCCCACCGGGGTGTCCGGCGAGCGCCCCTCCGCCACCACCCGGGTACGGAAATCGCTGTCGGTGAGGATGCCGCGGACCTGCCACTGCTGGCCCTCACGGTCGGTGTAGGTATAGCGCGGGTCCGCGACGGCGGCGTCCACCACCAGCACCGCCGAGGCCTGGGAGGCGGTGATCCGCTGCGCCGCCTGCTGTACGGACACGGTCGACTCGACCATCTGCGGCGCCCGGGTCAGGAGCTTGCGGACCCGGGTGACCATCATCTCGTTGTTCTTGCGCTGCTCCTCCACCGCCGCCTCCAGACGGGGCCGGCCCAGCTCGACGAAGTCGGCGAACTGGTCGTCGGATTCGCACAGCCGCCAGAACGCTGTCTCGGGGATAAAGTAGATCAGGCTGTCTTCCAGGGCGGTCGCCGGGAAGCGCACGCGGTGATTGCGCAACAGGCTGAAGTGCCCGAAGACGTCGCCCTCGCCGAGGCGGTCGAACAGGGTCCCGCTGCGGCGGTAGACTTCCACCGCGCCGCTGCGCACGTAGCAGAGACGCTCGATCGGCTGATCGAGCTCCAGGATGGGCGTACCCGCCTTGTAGTAGGCGACCTCGACCTGCCCGGCCACTTCGTCCAGGAGGTCGTCGGAGATCCGGTCGAACGGGGGGAAACGCCCCATGTGCTGGCGGATCTCGAGGAGTTCAACGTCCATGGCTAGCGCTCCCGTGTCGCCTGCTCCCGCGCGGGCGCCGCCGGCCGATGACGGCGCCCGCCGACTGTAGCATCCCGCCGCACCCCCCTGGGCAGACGCCCCGCTATGCGCGGCCCCGCGCCGCGTCAGCATCGCGTTCCAGGGCCTCGATCTCCCGGTCGGAGAACCCCGCAGCCCGGCGTGCGTCGACATTGAACGGGCCGCGGAGAGCACCGCGCATGTAGGTGTCCAGCAGCTCGGGGAAAAGCGCCTCGGCATCGAGCCCGCGCCCCGCACAGGCCCAGGTGAACCAGCGGGACCCGATCGCCACATGGGCGACCTCCTCGTCCAGGATCGTCCGCAGAATGTCGGCCGAGACGGTATCGCCGGCCTGCTCCAGACGGTCGATCATGCCGGGCGTGACGTCCAGGCCGCGCGCCTCCAGCACCCGGGGCACCAGCGCCATGCGCACCATGACGTCGTGGGCGGTCTTCTCCGCCATCTCCCAGAGGCCGTTGTGTGCGGGGAAATCGCCGTAGCCGTAGCCCAGATCGCCGAGGCGGTTCGCGACCATCCGGAAGTGCCGTGCCTCATCCGCGGCGACACGCAGCCAGTCGCCGTAGTAATCCGCCGGCATGCCCCGGAAACGGTAGGCGGCATCCAGGGCCAGGTTGATGGCGTTGAATTCGATGTGTGCCACCGCATGAAGCAATGCCGCGCGGCCGGCGGCACTGCCCAGCCGCCGTCTCGGCACGTCGGCCGGCGAAACCAGCTGCGGGCGTGGCGGCCTTCCCGGCGCGGCGATGGGCCCCGGCGTGCTGTCATCCGGCGGCGCCAGCCGCCCACCTTCCCAGTCGGCGTGAAGCACCTTCGCCGCCTCGGCCTTCATTCCGGGATCAGACTCATCGAGGCACGCCCGCAGCCGGCGGGCCGTATCCGCAGACCGCGCCGTCATTCCGCCTCGCGCAACCCGATCACCAGGTCCATGACGTTCGTGCCCGTCGGCCCGGTCTCGATGAGATCACCGCTGCAGGAGAGAAAGCCGCCCGCGTCCGCCCGCCTCAGCGCCGTCTCGGCATCGGCCCCGTAAGCCGCACCCCGCCTGAGCGTGCCCCCGTCGACCAGGGCGCCGGCCGCCTCCGACGCGCCGTCCGCGCCGTCCGTGCCGCCGGCTAGCAGGCCTGTCCCGGCACTGCCGGCCAGCTCACAGGCCGCCGCTAGCGCGAGCGCCTGCATACGCCCGCCCCGGCCGGGATTCTCAGGCAATACCACGGTGGGCTCACCACCGCGCAGATGGACGCCGGGCGGCGCATCGCGCAGGCCCGCACCGATACGGTGACCGAGCGCGACCGCATCCCCTTCGAGGGGGTCGTCGGCATGATCGTGCACCGCGTAGCCGAGCCGGCGCGCCTCGGCGGCCGCCGCCTCCACCGCGTGGCGATTGGTCGCGACCAGATGGGTGTCGAGCCCGCCGAGTCCGGGGTCATCCGGCGTCGGCGACGGGTCAGCCACCGGCATGAGCTCGTCGTAGCCCTCGGGCAGCGCGCCGGCGTCGGACGCCGGCGCCGCGACGAAAGGACCGGAGCCGATCACCGCCGGGTCGTCCCCGGGGACATCGGAGATGATCAGCTGGCAGGCCGTTCGCCCGGCGAGTCGGACACCGAGCCGCCCCCCTTTTACCGTGGAGAAGCGCCGGCGGATCCGGTTCATGTCGCCGATGGCGAGCCCGCCCGCCAGCATGCGGCGGTTGAGGGCCGCAAGCTCCGCCTCGCCGGCGCCGCCGGGCAGGCGCTCCATCAGTGCCGAGGCACCGCCCGAGATCAGCACGAGGAAGCGGGCGTCCGCCGGCGCCTCCTCCAGCAGCGTCACCGCGGCGTCACCGGCGGCGAGGCTACGCGCATCCGGCACGGGATGGGCGGAACTGATCATGCGCAGCCCCGGCACACCGTCCAGCGCCGGATCTTCATAGCCTTCCCGGGTGATGACCAGCCCGCCGAGCAGGCGCTCACCGAGAACGTCCCTTGCACCCAGGGTCATGGCGGCGGCGGCCTTGCCGACCGCGATGAGGTGCCACTGGCCGGACAGCGGGTGGGCCCGCAGCCATTCGCGCACGGCGGGCCGGCCGGCGACGGCCCTGATACCGGCACGGTACATCGCCTCCAGGTCCCCGCATGCACTCATGTCCGCCCCCCGGCGGAGAGCCCGCGATCCAGGTCCGCCCTGATGTCGTCAACGTCCTCCAGGCCCACCGACATCCGCAGCAGGCCGTCGCCGATGCCCGCGACGTCCCGCTGGGCCTGGGTATTTCGGCCATGGGTGGTGGTCGCCGGGTGGGTGATGGTCGAGCGGGTATCGCCCAGGTTGGCGGTAATGGAAAGCAGCCGCGTGGCATCGACCACTCGCCACGCCGCCTCGCGTCCACCGACCACGTCGAACGAGACAATTCCGCCGAAACCCCGCTGTTGACGGGCGGCAAGCGCATGCTGGGAATGCCCGGGAAGCCCCGGATAGTACACGTGTGCCACCGCCGGGTGCGCGTCCAGCCACTCTGCAACCGCCTGGGCGGCCTCGCAGTGCGCGCGCATGCGGACCGCCAGTGTTTCCAGGCCCTTCAGGAAGACCCAGGCGTTGAACGGGCTCATCGACGGCCCGGCAGTGCGCAGGAACCCGTGCACCTTGCGGCCGACCCGTTCGGAATCGCCGACGACCGCGCCGCCCACACAGCGGCCCTGGCCATCGAGATACTTGGTCGCCGAGTGCACGACGATGTCCGCCCCCAGGTCGAGCGGTCGCTGGAGCGCCGGTGTACAGAAGCAGTTGTCCACCACCAGAACGGCGTGATTGGCGTGGGCGATCTCCGCCACGGCGGGGATGTCGGCAAGCTCCGTGAGCGGGTTGGAGGGCGTCTCCAGGAAGAACATCCGCGTGTTGGACTGGACCGCGGCGGCCCAGGCCTCAGTATCCGCGAGGGGGACGAAGGTGGTCTCGATGCCGAACCGCGCCAGGTGGTTGGTAAGCAGCGAGACGGTGGAGCCGAACAGGCTGTCCGAGGCGACGATGTGATCCCCGCTGTCCAGCAGCGACATGACCGTGGACAGGATGGCCGCCATGCCGGAGGCCGTGCCACGCGCGCACTCGCCGCCCTCCATCGCCGCGAGGCGGCGCTCGAAGGTTCGGACGGTGGGGTTGGTGAAGCGCGAATAGATATTGCCGGGCTCACGCTCGGCGAACTTCTCGGCGGCCTCCGCCGCGCTGGAGAACACGAAACTCGAGGTCGGGAAAATCGCCTCGGCGTGCTCCTGCTCGGGAGTCCGGTCGTGACCGGCGCGAACGCCCAGGGTGGCAAGCCCCCAGGCGTCGGTGTCGCTGTCGCTCATAGCGCCCTCTTCAACTGGATTTCGACGGGGCGGGCGGAGGGAGACGAGCGAACCAGGCCGCTGCTCCACGCTTTAGCCGTATTTGCTGACCGGTCTCCGAAGAAGGCCGGCACGCGGCGCCCGCAAGCTGGGGATCAAATCGGCGCCCCAATCCGCGGCCACAGTGGCGGCGGATTGACGTGACGTTATGTCCCGGCCCCGGGCATGTCAATCCGCGTTGCCGAGGACCCGGTCCAGGTTGGCGGCCGCGCCCTGGCCCTCGGTGGCCGCCTTGGCCTCGTCCGAGCGCGCGTTCTCGAGGTCCTGGAGATAGCCCTCGGTGACGTCACCCGTGACGTAGCGGCCGTCGAAGCAGGAGCAGTCGAAGCCCGTAAGCGCGGGATTGCCCTCGCGCACGGCGGTCGCGAGGTCTTCCAGATCCTGGTAGATCACCCCGTCCGCCCCGATCACCCGCGCGATCTCGTCCTCGTCGCGGTTATGGGCAAGGAGCTCGTGGGCGGCCGGCATATCGATGCCATAGACGTTCGGGTAGCGCACCGGCGGCGCCGCGGAGGCAAAATAGACCTTGTTCGCGCCGACCTCGCGGGTCATCTGGATGATCTGCTGGCTGGTCGTGCCGCGCACCACCGAGTCGTCCACGAGCAGGACGTTCTTGCCGTGAAACTCCAGTTCGATGGGGTTCAGCTTCTGGCGCACGGACTTCTGGCGCACCGCCTGGCCCGGCATGATGAACGTCCGGCCGATGTAACGGTTCTTGATGAAGCCCTCGCGGTAGGTCAGGCCGAGCTCATTGGCCATATCCAGCGCTGCCGTGCGGCTGGTGTCCGGCACCGGGATGACCACGTCGATGTCATGATCGGGCCACTCGCGCATGATCTTGTGGGCAAGCATCCGCCCCATGCGCAGACGCGACTTGTACACCGAGACGTCGTCGATGATCGAATCCGGGCGCGCCAGGTAGACGTACTCGAAGATGCACGGGTTGAGCTGCGGGTTCTCCGCGCACTGCCGACTGTGGAGCTGCCCTTCGAGGTCGATGAACACCGCCTCGCCGGGGGCGACGTCACGTACCCGCTCGAAGCCCAGCACGCTCAGGGCGACGCTCTCGGAGGCGATCATGTACTCCGTGCCCGCCTCCGTCTCCCGGCGACCGAAGCACAACGGCCGGATGCCGTAGGGATCGCGGAACCCGAGCACGCCGTAGCCATTGATCATCGCCACTGCGGCGAAGCCGCCGCGGCAACGGCGCTGGATGCCCGCGACGGCGTCGAAGATCTCGTCCGGCCCGATGCGCAGCTTGCGCATCTCGCCGAGCTCGTGGGCGAAGACGTTGAGCAGGATCTCCGAGTCGGAGTTGGTGTTGATGTGGCGCAGATCCTGGAGATAGAGATCGCGCTTGATCTCCTCGGCGTTGGTGAGGTTGCCGTTATGGGCAAGGCTGATCCCGTAGGGGGAATTCACGTAGAACGGCTGCGCCTCCGCCGAGCTCGAACACCCCGCGGTGGGATAGCGCACGTGCCCGATGCCCACGTTGCCCTGGAGCTGGAGCATGTGCCGGGTCCGGAAGACGTCGCGCACCAGGCCATTGCTCTTGCGCAGGAACAGACGTCCCTGGTCATAGGTCATGATGCCCGCGGCGTCCTGGCCCCGGTGCTGGAGCACGGTCAGGCCGTCGTAGAGCGCCTGGTTGACCGGGCCGCAGCCGACCATGCCGATCACACCGCACATTGTTTCCTACCTCCGATTACTCGATGACACCGCCGTCCGCACCGGCCGCCAGCCCCTCCGTGGAGCGGCGGACCAGCGTTGGACGCCGGCAGAACTCGTCCCAGTAGCGCGACAGCCGCTCGCCCCGCTCGCCGGCGCCGGTCCCGGGGACCCGCAGCCGGAAGTCCTCCAGCCAGCCCTCGACGCCGAGCGAACACACCCGCGGCGTCATCCAGGCCGCAATCACGGAGCGCTGCCACCAGCCCTCCCGTGGCAGTGTCGTCAGTCCGGCAGCGAGGATGAGCGCAGCGATGATCACCGCCCCGCGGGCGGCGCCGAAGACCGCCCCCAGGGTGCGGTCCGTGCCGCTCAGACCGGTGCGCCCGACAAGCTGGCGGGCAAGGTGGTTGAGGAGCCCGCCGGCGAGCAGGACCGCCACGAACAGCGCGCCGAAGGCCACGGCCATGCGCACCGTCGGCGAGGCGATCAGTCCATCCAGCCATACCGCCACCGGCGCGGTGAACCGCACCGCCGCCCAGATTGCCGCAATCCAGGTGACGATGGAGAGACACTCGCGCACGAACCCGCGCACGAGGCTGATGATCACCGATATGGCGATCACCGACAGGAAAACAATATCGAGCCAGCTCAAGTTGACGGCACCGGATCAGCGACGGTGAGTCGGGCGCGCACAGGCTAGCGGGAGACCACGAGCACGGGCAAACCCTCCTTCCCGGAGAGTTCCTTCGCGAGGCTGTCGGCACGTTCCCGGGACGCCACGGGGCCGACACGCACCCGGAATATCGCATTACCGTCGGCCTCCGCCTCGGCGACGTAGACATCGTAACCCTTACTGCGCAGGCGGTCGCGTACCGCGACCGCGTTGGCGCGCTCGCTGAACCCACCCACCTGCACGGCCCAGCCCCCCTCCTGCGGGGCCGCGGACTCGGCCGGGGCCCCGTCGGCGGCAGGCTCCGGGCTGGACGGAGTCTGATCCGCCGCCGTAGCGGACGCCGACGGCTGCGTCTCCGCGGAGCCGGTGGCACCGGTATCCGTCTCCCCGGCGCCGGCTCCGTCGTTCGCCGGCATCTCCGGCTCCGGCACGGCCTCCTGGTCCGCACCGGGATCCGGCGCGTCTGCGACGCCCTTGTCCGGCAAGCCCGCGTCCGGCGCTTCCTCGCCGGCCGGCGGCACGTCCATGGGCACGTCGATCCGCCGCTCCTTCACGGGCCCTTCCAGCAGCATGGGCAGGAAGATCACCACGAGGGCGACGATGATGGTGGCTCCGGCCAGACGGTGCTTGAGTCGCGTATCCACGCCATCCCCCAAGATCAAGATGCAGTCCCAGGCATCACCGCGGTGCGGGCCGGCACCGCTTGCTCCGCCCTATGGTAGCAGCCTCCGGTGCGCACGGAGCACGTCCTCCGCCACACGGAACGAGCCGAAGGCGATGACCCGGTCGCCGGGCCCCAGGCTGCCGTCGAGCTCCCGCATCAGCGTATCCACCGGCGCACAGCGTCCGACGCGGCCACCGGCCTCGCGGATCAGGGCGATGAGGTCCTCACTGCGCCGCGCCGACGGATCGTCCAGTGCGAGCACGTGCCAGACGTCGACCGCGTCGTGTAGCGCCGCGACGACACCCCCCGCATCCTTGCGGGACATGATCGCGAACACGGCATGGGTACGGCCCGGGCCGGCTCCCGCGCGCAACCGCTCGCCCAGAGCACGGGCGCCGTCGTGATTATGGGCAACATCCACGTACCACGGCACCGCCCGCTCCAGGCGCTGGAACCGGGCCGGCGCCGTGGCGGCGCCGAGCACGGCCGCCGCGGTGGCGGTATCCGGCAGCCAGCCGTCACCGAGCCGGCGCAGCGCAGCGACGGCCGCCGCCGGGTTCGCGAGCAGCGCCGCCGGCATGCAGTCCGGCCGCGGGATGGCGTCAAGCGCGCCGGAGGCGTCCTCGTAACGCCAGTGGTCGGCGCCCGGAGTGGCCGTCACGGCACGGAAGGTCTCTCCGATGCGCTCCACCGGGCAGTCCTGCGCCGCGGCGGCGGCCAGCACGCTCGTCGGCGGGTCCGGGTCGGCGAGCACGAGCGGCGTGCCCGGTCGGAGGATGCCCGCCTTCTCGGTGCCGATCGCCTCGCGGTCTTCGCCGAGCCACTCCGTGTGATCTAGGCCCACGCTGGTGATCACCGCTACCGTCGGGGCCAGGACGTTGGTCGCATCCAGGCGCCCGCCGAGGCCGACTTCGAGGACCCACAGGTCACAGCCCGCCTCGCGGAAGCACCATAGCGCCGCCAGGGTCGCGAACTCGAAGTAGCTCAGGGTGACCTCGCCGCGTGCGCGGTCTATCGCATCAAAGGCGGCCAGCAGGCGGTCATCCGATACCGGCTCGCCGTCGATGGCGATACGCTCGTTGAACGCCAGCAGGTGGGGCGAGGTATACGCCCCCGTGCTGTGCCCCGCCGCGCCGGCCAGCGCCGTGACGGCCGCCACGGTGCTGCCCTTGCCGTTGGTCCCGGCGACGGTGACCACGGGCACCGGCGGCCGGTTGAGGCCCATGCGTGCCGCCACCTCGCCGATACGCTCGAGTCCCGGATCGATCGCCCGGGGATGCAGTGTCTCCAGCCATGCAAGCCAGTCGTCGACCCGTTGGAAGCGCAACGTCAGCTCAGCCCTCGATCGCGGCCTGGGGCTGGACCGCCGGTGCCGCCCGTCCGTTGAGCATGGCGATGATACGGGCCAGGCGCTCGCGCATATCACGGCGGTCGATGATGGCATCCACCACGCCGTGCTCCAGCAGGAACTCGGAGCGCTGGAAGCCCTCCGGCAGGGTCTCACGCACCGTCTGCTCGATGACCCGCGGCCCCGCAAAGCCGATGAGGGCCTTGGGCTCGGCGACGTTGACGTCTCCCAGCATGGCAAAGCTCGCGGACACCCCACCGGTGGTCGGGTCGGTGAGCACGGAGATGAACGGCACCCCGGCCTCGCGCAGGCGCGCCAGCACGGCACTGGTCTTGGCCATCTGCATTAGCGAGAACAGCGCCTCCTGCATCCGCGCGCCGCCACTGGCGGTAAAGCACACCAGCGCACTGCGCGACTCGAGCGCAGCGTTGGCGGCGCGCACGAACCGCTCGCCCACCACGGAGCCCATGGAGCCGCCCATGAACGAGAACTCGAAGGCCGCGGCCACCACCGGCACCTCGTGAACGGTGCCGGACATGGCGATCAGCGCATCCTTCTCGCCGGTGTTCTTCTGTGCCTGGACCAGGCGGTCCTTGTACTTCTTGCTGTCGCGAAAACGCAGGATGTCCACCGGCGTCACGTCCGTGCCGATCTCGCTGCCGGAGTCCTCGTCGAGGAACCACTCCAGCCGCCGGCGGGCGCCGATGCGCATATGGTGGCCGCACTTCGGGCAGACCTCGAGGTGGCGCTCGAGCTCCGGGCGGTACAGCACCGCGGTACACTCCTCGCACTTCGTCCACAGCCCCTCGGGAATGCTGCGCGTGCGGCTCCCCCCCGCTTCGGTACGGATACGCGAAGGCATCAGTTTCTCGAACCAGCTCATCGAAATCTCCTCAAGCCGTCGCCTGGCTCCGGACGTCCATGGCCTCGCGCATGCCCCGCACGAGGTCTGCCACCGCCTTGCGACCGGCGGCCGGATCGTCGGCATGCTCGCCGACCAGGCGGACGATGGCACTGCCGACCACGACCGCATCCGAGACGGCAGCGACCCGCGCCGCGGTCGCGGCGTCGCGGATGCCGAAACCGACACCCACCGGCAGTGCGGTGAGGCCCCGGATCGTGTCCACGTGTTCGGCGACATCGTCCACGTCCAGGGTGTCGGCCCCGGTCACGCCCTTGAGCGAGACGTAGTAGACGTAGCCCCGCGCCACGTCGCAGATCGCGGTGATCCGCTCCCGGCGGGTAGTCGGCGCGATCAGCCAGATCGGGGCCAGGCCGGCCTTGCCGAGCACGTCAACGAGGTCGTGACTCTCCTCCGGCGGCAGGTCGACGCAGAGCACACCATCCACACCCGCGTCCCGCGCCTCCGCGGCAAAGGTCTCGTAACCGAGCTGCTCGATGGGATTGAGATACCCCATAAGCACCACCGGGGTGTGCGCGTCCCGTTCCCGGAACCGGCGCACGGCGGCCAGTACGTCGCGCACCGTCGTACCGTGTGCCAGCGCCCGCTCACAGGCAGCCTGGATCACGGGGCCATCCGCCATCGGGTCGGAGAACGGCATCCCAACCTCGATGAGATCCGCGCCGGCATCCACCAGCGTGTGCATCAGCGCAGCGGTCTCCGCCGGCGCCGGATCGCCGCCGGTGATGTAGGGAATCAGGAGCTTGCGCCCGGCCTCCCGCGCGCTCGTGAAACACTGCTCGATACGGCTCATAGCTCCATCCCCTGCAGCGCCGCCACGGTGTTGATGTCCTTGTCGCCGCGGCCGGAGAGGTTCACCACGATGTGCCGGTCGCGCTCCATGCCGGCGGCGAGCTCGCGGGCATACGCGAGTGCGTGGGCCGTCTCCAGCGCCGGCATGATGCCCTCGGTGCGGGTCACCTCGTGGAAGGCATCGATCGCCTGCCCGTCCGTGGCGGAGACGTACTCGGCGCGGCCGGTATCCCGCAGCCACGAATGCTCCGGCCCGACACCCGGGTAGTCCAGGCCGGCGGAGACGGAGTGAGTGCCGAGGATCTGGCCGTCCTCGGTCTCCATGAGATACGTGCGGTTGCCGTGGAGCACGCCCGGCCGGCCGGCCGACAGCGGCGCCGCATGGCGACCCGTGTCGACGCCCTCGCCGCCGGCCTCGACGCCGACGATGCGCACATCGGAATCGCCCAGGAACGGATGAAACAGCCCGATGGCGTTGGACCCACCGCCAACGCAGGCCACCAGTGCGTCCGGCAGCCGGCCCACACGCTCGAGCATCTGCTCCCGGGTCTCGCGCCCGATCACCGACTGGAAATCCCGCACCATGAGCGGATACGGATGCGGCCCGGCCACGGTGCCGATGATGTAGAACGTATCGTCGACGTTCGCGGCCCAGTCCCTGAACGCCTCGTTGAGCGCGTCCTTGAGCGTACGCGAACCGGATTCCACCGGTACCACGCGCGCGCCCAGCAAACGCATTCGGTAAACGTTCACGGACTGGCGGCGCACGTCCTCGGCCCCCATGTAGACGACGCACTCCAGCCCCAGGCGGGCGGCCACCGTCGCCGACGCAACGCCGTGCTGGCCCGCGCCCGTCTCCGCAACGATCCGGCGCTTGCCCATACGCGCGGCGAGCAGCGCCTGGCCCATGGTGTTGTTGATCTTGTGAGCACCCGTGTGATTGAGGTCCTCGCGCTTGAACCAGATCCGCGCGCCGCCGATCCGGTCACTCCACCGCTCGGCCAGGTACAGCGGCGACGGGCGCCCCACGTAGTCACGCAGGTCGCGGTGGAGCTCCTCCTGGAAGGAGGGGTCCTCGCGGTAACGCAGATAGGCCTCGGTGAGCTCCTCGAGCGGGGCCATGAGCAGTTCCGGCACGAAACGGCCGCCGAAACGGCCGAAGTGCCCGGTGCTGTCCGGGAATCCCGCGTAATCAGCGGCGCGCTCACCCGCCTTATTGGTATCGGACACGTTCAACCTCTCTGACGAATGCCTCGATGCGGGCGTGATCCTTGATGCCGGGCGCGCTCTCCACGCCGCTGCTGACGTCCACCGCCCACGGCTGCGTGCGCTCGATGGCCTCGGCGACATTACCGGGGTGCAGGCCACCGGCGAGCACCAGCGGCCTGCCGATGTCACCGGGATAAAGCCCCCAGTCGAACGCGGTACCGGTCCCGCCGGCACCGCCCAGGGCGTGACTGTCCAGGAGAAAGCCGCTGGCGGCGGGATGCCGCGCGGCCTGCGACACGGGATCGGGCTCGCCTTCGGCCATCGCCAGCGCCTTGATGTAGCGCCGCCCGTATCCCTCGCAGTCCACCGCCGGCTCCCGGCCGTGAAACTGGAGCATATCCACCGGCACCGTCTCCAGCACCCGCTCGATATCCGCCCTGGCTGCGTCCAGGAAGAGCGCGACGACGGTGACGAACGGCGGGAGCACCCGGCAGATCGCCGCAGCCGTCTCCGCGCCCACTGCACGCGGGCTGGGCGGATAGAACACCAGACCGATCGCGTCGGCGCCGCTCGCGGCGGCTGCCGCCGCGTCCTCCGCACGGGTGATGCCACAAACCTTGACGCGTGTACGCACTATCCGGCCGCCGTGACGGGACCCGCCCGACATCAGTATGGGAAAGCCTTGAATGTTAACCCGCGGCGAACGGATCACGCAAAAGCGGGCAGCACCCCCAGCGGTGGCAGCGCGTACACCTGCGGATAGCGGACCCCCACCAGGTAAAGCCCGCCCGCCGGCGCTGTCATACCCCCGCAGCGCCGGTCCCGCGCGGCCAGCACCTCCGCCGCCCAGTCTGGCGGACGATCGCCGCTGCCGACCGCCATGAGCACGCCGGCGATATTGCGGACCATGTGGTGAAGAAACGCATTCGCCTCGATGTCCACGTAGACGAAGCCATCCCCGCCGGAGACCGTCAGCTCATGGATCCGGCGCACCGGGTGCTTCGCCTGGCAGGCGACGGCACGAAACGAGGTGAAATCGTGCTCGCCCACCAGGTGCGCCGCGGCCAAGCGCATCGGTTCGATAGACAGCGCCCGCCAGGTCCAGGAGACACGATCGCGGAGCAGCACCGGGCGCAGCGGGTCCGTGCGAATGACGTAGCGGTAACGCCTGGCCCGCGCCGAGAAACGCGCGTGGAAATCCTGCGCGACCGGGCGCATCCAGCGCACCCCGATCGCGGCGGGCAGGTTGGACGTCACCCCGCGGACCCAGGCGCGTTCCGGGCGTGGCACCGGCGGGTCGAGGTGAACCACCTGGTGGGTGGCATGTACCCCGGCATCCGTCCGCCCGGCACAGGTCACGGTAACCGGCGCGTCCGCGACCCGCGCCAGCGCCGCCTCCAGATCCGCCTGAACCGAGGGTGCGTGGTCTTGCCGCTGCCAACCGCTGTACGCGCTACCGTCGTATTCGATCCCCAGTGCGATCCGCAATGCCATCCTCCGCCTGATTGCCGCCGCCATCGGGGTGCGCGACGCCACACCGCCCGCCGCCCCGGCTCACCCCAGCCACAGCGCCGCGGCGACCGCGCATGCTACCAGCCAGTCCCGTGCGGGTGGCGGTGACATCGACGGCAGCGTCAGCTCCGGCAGCGGCTCGTTCTCTGCGCGCTTCAGGGCGTAATCAAGCGGGCCGGCAACCGCCGCGGCAATACGCCGCCAGCGCGAGCCGCCGCCGCGGGGCGGGCGCCATGCGCCGAGCACGGCGAGACGGTCGAACACCAGGACCAGCCGCACGGCGAAGCGCTGCACGGGCAGCCCGATCCGTGCCAGTGGTGCCACGAGCCAGAGCAGGGCCGCCGCGGTCCGCTCGCGTGCGAGCCCGCCCAGGAGCCTGCGCGCCCCCAGCGCCATGACCAGAAGGATCGCCGCCCGCCGCGCCCCCTCCGAGAGGGCTGCCGCATCCGGCAGCCAGTGGAATGTCGCAGTCGAGAACCAGCCGTAGAAAACGGCAATGGAGAGGAGCAGCCAGCGCAATCGCCGCGCCGAATGAAGGACGCCGGCAAGCGGCCCGGCCGGATCCGAGCCGGCCATGAACACGACAACCAGGCCGACCACGACGGCCGCCCAGTCACCGGCCGTCATGCCCGCCGCCAGCGCGACGAGCACGACGATTCGTACCGACGGATGCAGGTTCAACCCGCGCCGTCAGCCACCGGAGGCGCGCAGGGAGCGGGCCTGCTCGCGCTGCGCGTCGTCGCCCTCCGCCATGACCTCATCGAGCAGGGCCTCCGCGCCTTCGGCGTCCCCCATCTCGATGTAGGCGCGGGCCAGGTCCAGTTTGGTCGCGACCTCGTCCTCCGGCTCCGCGTCCCAATCGTCGTTGTCGCCGAAATCGAATCCACCGCCGATATCGCCGTCATCCACGGACGCCGTATCGGCCCCGGTCGCGGGGGCGTCGTCACCGGCCTGATAACCTTCGTCGCCGCCGAAGTCGAGATCCCCGAGCTCCAGGTCCTCGGCCTCGAAACCGGGGGAGTCCGGCTCGCCCGGCCCCCGCTCTGCCGACGCCGCGGGCGTCCCTTCCTCCGCGGGTCCGTCCGGCGGTGTCGGGAGCTCGAACTCCAGGCCCGGGTCATCGTCAGATGGGGCGGGCACCTCGCTGTCCGACGCCTCGTCCCCGTTCCCGGACGGGGCCAACGAGCCGTCGAACTCCAGCGGTTCCAGGCTGTCCTCCACCGGATACTGACCTTCCCGGGTCGGGTCGGTGCTCGTGAAGGCGTCATCGCCGGCCTGAGTACCGCCCTCCCCCGGATCGAGATCGAATTCCAGCTCCGTACCACCCGCCGGCTCCGGTGCGGCCTGCCCGTCGTCGGCCACCGTCACGCCGGAATCCCCGCCCCCCGTCGAGGCTTCTTCCACACCAGCGGCGGTGCCCGCCGCGTGCGCATACGCCTGCCTCAACGCCTCGCTGGCGCTCTGCTCGCGATCACCGTTACCGGCCACCGGCCCGTCCTCAGCCGCCGACGTGGCCGGAGCCTGTGCCGCGGCCCCCTGCTCGCTTCCGGCAAACAGCGGATTGTCCGGCGCCACGTCCGCGGCCAGCGCGCAGACACGCCGCCATTCGGCGGAGTCCGTATCCTGTATCCGTGCCCGGAGCGCATGGGCCTCGGACTCGAAAGCGGGGCGGTCATCACGGCGCGCCAGCACCTCGAGCAGCTTGACGCGAAGCTGGGTGTTGTCCGGGTCGTCGTCCAGCGCCTTGTCCAGGACCTCCTGGGCGCTGTCGTAGCGGCCGTAGGCGATGAAGAAGTCGGCCTGCTCAGCCGGATCGCCCTCCTCCTCGATGATCTCCGGACCCTCGTTCCTGATGGTGGCGCGCTGGCTGCGGCGGCGCTCCGCCGCCGCCTGCGCCAGGCTGCGCTCGGTCTCGCCCTCGCTGCGGCGGCGACGCATTACCAGCAGCAGCAGCACGAGCAGGAGGACCAGTCCGCCCGCCCCCGCCAGCAGGAGACGGTTCGCAAGCAGCGTATCCAGCGTCCGCTCCACCAGCCCGGTGACACTCGCCGTCTGTGCCGGTACCTCGTTGCCGTCCTGCGCGCCGGCACCCTTGTCGTTGCCGGCCACGCCGCCCCCGGTGTCCGCCTTGTCCCCGGCGTTTCCAGTGTTTCCGGTGTCACCGCCGGCCGCCTCCCGGGCGGCGGAATCCGCCGCCGTCTCGACGGCCGCCTGCCCGGAGGCGTCCCCGTTACCGGCGGGCACGGCACCATCGGCCTCGACGTTGATCGCGCTCTCGAGCCGCGCAAGACGCTGATTCAGCGAATCCAGCTCCTCGGATAGATCCTCGTTCTCCGCGCGGAGGCTAGCCCGGCTTTCCCGGGCGGCCGCCAGCTCGTTCTGCAGGCGCCGGATGTTCTCGGGGCTTGCCGCGAGATCCGCGCTGGCGAGATCCGCCGTGGCCACGCCGGTACCCGTCGGGGCGACCACGCGGAGCTCGCCGCCGGCGCTACCCGGCGACGCCTTCCCGGACTGCCCCTCGGTGGCTGCCTTGTCCCCGGACTCCGGCGCCTTCCCGGACTGAGCGTCATCCTCGCCCGCAGAGGCGGCGGAATCCGGCGCGGATGCCGTCTCCCCGGACGTCGTCTTCGCCGCGTTGCCGTTCCGCCAGGCTGCCATCTGGCGATTGAACTCCCGGCGCGCCTCGGCACGCGAGAGCGCGGTGATGGCCCCCGTCTCCGGAACCTCGAGCACCGCACCGCGGCGCAGACTGTTGATGTTGCCGTTGACGAAGGCCTGCGGGTTCGCCTCGCGCAGAGCGATCATGGTCTGATAGACCCCCGCGCCCTCGGGACGCACGGACTGCGCGACGCTCCAGAGCGTATCGCCGGCACCGACCGGCCCATAGGAGCCCGGTGCCGTGCCGGATGCGGGCGCCACCGCTGAAGACGGTGCGGGCTCCGCCTCCGTTTCCGCCGCGCCGCCGGGCTGCGTCGTCGCCGGTTCGGCGCTCGTCCCCCCGGAGCTGGCGTAGACGGGCGGATCCAGCAACACGGTAAACTCGCGCACCAGACTGCCCCGCGGCCACTCGACGGTGACCACGAAATCGAGGAACGGCTCCTGGATCGGCCGCTGGCTGGTGACGGCGATATAAGGCTGACCGTCGTCGCCGTCGCGGACCTCGAAATTCAGACGGGTGAGATAGAAGGGCCTGGGGACCCCGGCACGTTCGAACTGCTTCTGGCTGGCGAGCCGGACCTCGACCTGATCCGCGTTCGCGGTATCCATGGAAAGCAGCGGAATCCGGGCATTGAATCGCTCGTTGAGGGCCGACCCCGCCTCGATGCGGCCCAGCCCGATCGCCGAGATATTCGCGGAGACCCCCGTCAGCGCAACGAACGTCGCGATCGCGATTCTACGTCGCATAATGTCCCTTGTTGTTGTCACAGCACCCCGGCTCTCCCGCCGGCCCCCGAACGCTGCCCGCTGACCCGGGCCCCCGTCGTGCGCGGCAGCCCCCTCGGTGGGCGCGCATCGGGTGATGCGAATGCACACGGACGTTGGTCCCGGTTTTATCGACTGACCGCGATGGCGTCAACCGCAGACGTCACATCACGAGCCCTCCGCACCGCAGCCTGCACGGCACGGAGGGGCCCGGCTAGCCTTCCAGCACGATACGGAGCATCCGCCGCAGCGGCTCCGCCGCGCCCCACAGGAGCTGGTCACCGACCGTGAACGCGGACAGGTACTCGCCGCCCATCGCGAGCTTGCGCAGCCGCCCGACCGGCGTGCGCAACGTCCCGGAGACCGCCGCCGGCGTCAGCCCGTGCTTGCTCGCCTCCGGCTCGTTGGGCACGACGCTGGCCCACTCGTTGTCCTCCGCGATCATGGACTCGATCTCGTCCAGCGGGGCGTCACGCGTGAGCTTCACCGTCAGTGCCTGGGCGTGGGAGCGCATCGCACCGATGCGCACGCAGATCCCGTCGATCGGAATGGGATTGTCGCTGCGACCGAGGATCTTGTTGGTCTCGACCTGCGCCTTCCACTCCTCCTTGCTCTGACCGGAGGGCATCGGCTTGTCGATCCAGGGGATCAGGCTGCCCGCCAGCGGCACGCCGAAGTGCTCCGCCGGGTAGCCGTCGCCGGCCAGCGCATCGTTGACGCGCCGGTCAATGTCCAGGATCGCGCTCGCGGGATCCGCCAGCGCCTCGCCGGCGGCGTCGCGGAGGTAACCCATCTGGGTGACCAGCTCGCGCATGTTCTGGGCACCGGCACCGGAGGCGGCCTGGTAGGTCATGGGGCTGATCCACTCCACCAGGCCGCTGCGGAACAGCCCGGCCATACCCATGAGCATGAGGCTGACCGTGCAGTTGCCGCCGACGAAGGTGCGTGTCCCCTCGTCCAGCCCCTTCCGGATGACGTCGAGGTTCACTGGGTCCAGGACGATGATGCTGTCGTCGGCCATGCGCAGTGTCGACGCCGCGTCGATCCAGTAGCCCTGCCAGCCGGCGTTACGGAGCTTCTCGTAGACCTCGCCGGTGTAGTCGCCGCCCTGGGTGGTCACGATGGCGTCCATCGCCTTCAGCGCGTCGATATCCCGCGCATCGCCCAGCGGCGCCGACCCCTTGCCTACGTCCGGGCCCGGCTGGCCCGCCTGGGAGGTGGAGAAGAACACCGGCTCTGGGATGTCGGCGAAGTCGCCCTCGGCGCGCATGCGCTCCATGAGTACGGAGCCGACCATGCCCCGCCAGCCGACGAAACCGATTCGTTTCATGTCTACCTCTTCTGAATGGCTTGTCACTGGGGCGGCGCGGGCCCGAAGGCGCGCCGCCGGACGCCCCCATGATACACGTCTGCCCCGGGGCGTCGCCGCCGGGCCGGCTCAGGCCCCGGCGCGCAGGGCCGCAACCACGGCATCGCCCATGGCGGCGGTGCCCACGGCCCGGCCGCCGTCGGTGTGGATGTCCGGG
The DNA here is from genome assembly GCF_041949875.1 of Arhodomonas sp. KWT2. Taxonomy (NCBI): domain Bacteria; kingdom Pseudomonadati; phylum Pseudomonadota; class Gammaproteobacteria; order Chromatiales; family Ectothiorhodospiraceae; genus Arhodomonas; species Arhodomonas sp. KWT2. Next base: position 96,696 of record NZ_JBHFPQ010000033.1, on the reverse strand, counting down.
GTGCGCAGCCCCTGATCGAGCACCTGCCCGACCGCGGTCTCCACACGGGCCGCCAGCTCGCCCTCGCCGAGGCTGTAGCGCAGCAGCATCGCCAGCGAGAGGATCGTCGCCAGCGGGTTGGCACGGTCCTGGCCGGCGATGTCCGGCGCGGAGCCGTGTACCGGCTCATAAAGCCCCCGGGAATGCTCGTCCAGCGAGGCGGACGGCAGCATGCCGATGGAGCCGGTGAGCATCGCCGCACAGTCGGAGAGGATGTCGCCGAACATGTTGCCGGTGACCACCACGTCGAACTGCTTGGGGGCGCGCACGAGCTGCATGGCGGCGTTGTCCACGTACATGTGGTCCAGGGCCACGCCGGGATAGTCCGTGGCCACGCCGTTGACCACCTCGCGCCAGAGCTCGCTGACCTCGAGCACGTTCGCCTTGTCCACCGAGGTGAGCCGGCCCTGGCGCTTGGCGGCGATGTCGAATGCGACCCGCGCGATGCGCCCGATCTCGTCCTCGCCGTATACCAGGGTGTTGTAGCCCCGGCGCTGCCCGGGCTCGCCCTCGATGCCCCGGGGCTCGCCGAAGTAGATGCCTCCGGTGAGCTCGCGCACGATCATGATGTCGAGCCCGGAGACCACCTCCGGACGGAGCGCGGAGGCACCGGCGAGCTGCGGGTAGAGGATCGCCGGGCGCAGGTTCGCGAACAGCCCCAGCTCCGAGCGGATGGCGAGCAGGCCGCGCTCCGGGCGCAGGGCACGCTCGATGCCGTCCCACCGGGGGCCACCCACCGCGCCGAGGAGCACGGCATCCGCCGAGCGCGCGAGCGAGAGCGTCTCCGCCGGCAGCGGGCTGCCGCTGGCGTCGGTGGCGGCACCGCCGATGAGCCCGCGTTCCAGCTCAACCGCCAGGCCGAAGTCGTCGCGGAGCACCGCGAGCACCTTCTCCGCTTCAGCCACAATCTCGGGGCCGATACCGTCGCCGGGGAGTACGAGGATCCTGCTGGTCATGGTCGCTCCTGTCGTCGGGTTGGCCGGCGGCTCACGCGCCGGACCGGGTGAACAGCCACGGCGCCTCCCTGGCGCGCCGGGCCTCGTAGGCCCGGATCTCGTCGGCGTGCTCCAGGGTAAGGCCGATCTCGTCGAGGCCGTTGAGCAGCGCGTGCCGCCGGAAGGCATCGATATCGAAGCCGAACCCCTCGCCGGACGGCGTGGTCACCGTCTGCGACGGCAGGTCGACCGTGAGCCGGTAGCCCGGCTCCGCCGCCGTCTCCTCGAACAGCTTCTGCACCGTTTCCTCAGGGAGAACAACCGGGAGGATGCCATTCTTCGTGCAGTTATTGAAGAAGATGTCCGCGAAGCTCGGCGCGATGACCACCCGGAAGCCGTAGTCGAACAGCGCCCAGGGGGCGTGCTCCCGGGAACTGCCGCAGCCGAAATTGCGCCGCGCCAGCAGGATGCTCGCGCCCTCGTAGCGCGGCTGGTTGAGCACGAAGTCCGGATTCAGCGGGCGCTGGCTGTGGTCCTGACCCGGCTCGCCGTGGTCGAGATAGCGCCATTCGTCGAACAGGTTCGGTCCGAAGCCCGTGCGCTTGATGGACTTCAGGAACTGCTTCGGGATGATGGCGTCGGTGTCCACGTTCGCGCGGTCCAGGGGCGCGACGATCCCGTCGATCTGCTTGAGCGGCTCCATGATCAGAGGCTCCTCACGTCGGTGAATCGGCCGGCAATGGCGGCGGCGGCGGCCATGGCGGGGCTGACCAGGTGCGTACGTCCGCCCTGCCCCTGACGGCCCTCGAAGTTTCGATTGGAGGTGGCGGCGCAGCGCTCACCGGGCTCGAGGCGGTCGGCGTTCATGGCCAGGCACATGGAGCAGCCCGGCTCACGCCACTCGAAGCCGGCCTCCACGAACACCCGGTCGAGGCCCTCGGCCTCGGCCTGCTGCTTCACCAACCCGGAGCCCGGCACTACCATCGCCAGGGTGATGCCGTCGGCGACCCGGTGCCCGCGCACCACGTCCGCGGCGGCGCGCAGGTCCTCGATGCGGGAGTTCGTGCACGAGCCGATAAAGATCTTGTCCGGGCGGATGTCGCCGATCGGCATGCCCGCCTCCAGTCCCATGTATGCCAGCGCCCGCGCGATACCCTCACGGCGGGTCTCGTCCGCCTCCTCCGCCGGGTCCGGCACACGGCCGTCCACCGGTGCGACCATCTCCGGCGAGGTGCCCCAGCTGACCTGCGGGCGGATGTCCGCCGCATCGATGGTGACAACACGGTCGAACTCCGCGTCCGGGTCCGTGTGCAGGGTCCGCCAGTAGGCAACCGCCTGATCCCAGAGATCCCCCTGGGGCGCGAACGGCCGGCCGCGCATGTATTCGATGGTGGCGTCGTCCACCGCGACCATGCCGCAGCGCGCACCGGCCTCGATGGACATGTTGCACACCGTCATGCGCCCCTCGACGGACAGCGAGCGGATGGTATCGCCGCCGAATTCGATCGCGTAGCCCGTGCCGCCGGCGGTGCCGATCCGGCCGATGACGTGCAGGACGATGTCCTTCGCCGTCACCCCGGGCGGCAGTGTGCCGTTCACCTCGACCAGCATCCGCCGGCTCTTCGCCTGAATGAGCGTCTGCGTGGCCAGCGCATGCTCCACCTCGGAGGTACCGATGCCGAACGCAAGCGCCCCGAGCGCCCCGTGGGTGGACGTGTGGGAGTCGCCGCAAACGACCGTCATGCCGGGCTGCGTGGCGCCCTGCTCGGGGCCGATGACATGGACGATGCCCTGGCGCGGGTCGTTCATGGCGAACTCGGTAATCCCGTACGCCGCACAGTTCTCGTCCAGGGTGTCCACCTGCAACCGCGAGACCGGGTCGGCGATCCCCCCGCGGCGGTCCGTGGTGGGCACATTATGGTCCGCCACCGCGAGATTGGCGTCGGTGCGCCACGGCCGGCGCCCGGCCATTCGCAGGCCCTCGAAGGCCTGCGGCGAGGTGACCTCGTGAACGAGCTGCCGGTCGATATAGAGCAACGCCGTGCCGTCCTCGTTCTCGCGCACTACGTGGGCGTCCCAGAGCTTGTCATAGAGCGTTCGGCCCGCCATGAGCAGTTCTCCCCAGATTCCGGATGCGGCGCCCCCGGGGCGCCAGGACTTAGTCAGCGGGATTGAGTCTAGTGGCCGACAAATAATAAAATCAATTCATCATTTTTATTATTTGGATTCCATATTGGAATGGATATGGACACCCAGAACCTTGCTGCCTTCGTCACCGCCGCCGAATATGGCTCGTTCTCCCGCGCTGCCGAGGCCTTGGAGCTCACTCAACCCGCGGTGAGCAAGCGCATCTCCGGTCTGGAGGACCGCATCGGCGCCCGCCTGTTCGACCGGGTCGGCCGCCGCGTCGCCCTCACCGAGGCCGGGGAGACCCTCCTTCCCCGGGCCCGGGCCCTACTGGTGATGGTCGACGACACCCGCCGGGCGCTGGACAGTCTCAGCCATGACGTCACCGGGCGGCTCACACTGGCGACGAGCCACCACGTCGGGCTGCACCGGCTGCCGGCGGTGTTGCGGGCATTCACCCGCCACTACCCCGCCGCCGGTCTGGACCTGCGCTTTCTGGACTCCGAGCAGGCGTACCAGGGGGTGCTCGACGGCGCGCTGGAGCTCGCGGTGGTCACCCTGGCCCCGACTCCGGACCCGGCGCTGTCCGTCGTCCCGGTCTGGGTGGACGACCTGCGCTTCGTCTGCGGCCCGGAGCATCCACTCGCCGGCGCCGGGCGCATCGATCTCGCCACGCTGGGGCGCCATGAGGGCGTGCTCCCCGGCAGCCGCACCTTCACCCGCGGCCTGATCGAGGAGCGCTTCGCCCGCGCCGGGGTGACACCGACGATCGCACTGGCAACGAACTACCTGGAGACGCTGAAGATGATGGCGAGCATCGGCCTGGGCTGGAGCGTGCTGCCGGAGACGCTGCTGGACGGGACCCTGCACGTCATTGACGTCGACGAGCCCCCGATCCGGCGGCCCCTCGGCTATCTCTATCACCGCAGCCGCACGCTCTCCAACGCCGCGCGCGCGATGATCGCCGAGCTGGAAACGGTGCGTACCGCCGACACGCGCACTTAGCACCACGTCGGTGGACGCCGGCCGACGCGGCACGATTTCCCTGCGTTGGGGGCGCCCGTTGCAGTAAGGTAACGGGCCGGCCCCGGGCGAGGCCCGGGTCATTAAACGCCGCGGTAACCCCGTCGGCCGCAACAGGAGGTGGAGAATGTCACGCAGCGCCATCGGCGGCGTTGCCCGGGGCCCGGTCCTCGCCAGCGACGAGGGGCTAAGCTTCTGGGGCGGCGTCGATCCCGCAACAGGGACCATCATAGACGCCCATCACCCGCTGTGTGGCGAGAGCGTCGCGGGCACCGTGCTCGCGCTGCCGACGAGCCGGGGGTCGTGCACCGGCAGCGGGGTGCTCCTGGAGCTGATCCGGAACGGCCACGCGCCGGCGGCGCTGGTCTTCCGCGAGCCGGAGGGCGTGCTCACCCTCGGGGCGCTGGTCTCGCGCCATGTCTTCGACGCCACCATCCCCGTGCTGCAGCTCGACGGCGATGACTTCGTCACGCTGGCCGCGGCGGAACATGCCGTCATCGACGGAGCCCGCGTAGAGGCCCCCGGACTTGCGCTAACCCTCCCGACGGTGGATCCGGACTCCGTGGCGCTCTCTCCGGACGACCGCGCCATGCTCGACGGCCGCGACGGCACCGCCGTGCAGGTGGCGATGCGCATCGTACGCGACATCGCCGCCATCGACGGTGCCAGACGCCTCATCGATGTCAGCCAGGTGCACATCGACGGCTGCATCTACGCCAGTCCGGCCATCCTCCGGTTCGCCGAGGTCTTCGCGGGGATGCAGGCGCGGGTACGCGTGCCCACGACCACGAACGCAATCTCGGTCGACCACGCGCACTGGCGCGAACAGGGTGTGCCGGAGGCCTTCGGCGACCCGGCCAGCCGGCTCGCGGACGCCTACGTGCAGATGGGGGCACGGGCGAGCTTCACCTGCGCGCCGTACCTCCTGGACAGCGCGCCCAAGGCCCACGACGTCATCGCATGGGCGGAATCCAACGCGGTGATCTACGCCAACAGCGTGCTGGGCGCCCGCACCGCCAAGCACCCCGACTTCCTCGACCTGTGCATCGCGCTGACCGGCCGGGCACCGGATTATGACGTCTATCTCGATGAGAACCGCGCCGCGCGGCGGGTACTCGAGATAGACACGCCCGCGGGCTGCGACGACGCCCTGTGGCCGATGCTGGGCTATCTCGCGGGGCTACATGCGCCGGATCGCATCCCGCTGCTGAGGGGGCTTGCAAGCCTGTCCCCGGGCGAGGACGACCTCAAGGCCCTGTGCGCGGCCTTCGGCACGACCTCGGCGGCGCCGATGCTCCACGTCGAGGGCGTGACCCCGGAAGCGGGGCATGTCTCCGCGGACGCGGACACGGTAAGACTCACCCGGGAGGACCTCGCACGGGCCTGGCGGCAGCTCAATGCCGGCCCGGTCGGGATCGATCTGGTCGCCTTCGGCAGTCCCCACTTTTCCCTCGGCGAGTGCCGTGCCCTGGCCGCGGAAATGGCAGGCCAGCACTGTGCCGGGGGCGTGACCGCCATCGTCACGCTGGGGCACGACACCCTCGCCGCCGCCCGCGCCGAGGGCCTGGTCGACCAGCTGGAGGAGGCCGGCGTGCGCATCTACGCCGACATCTGCTGGTGCTCGATCTCCGAGCCGGTATTCCCGCCGGAGGCACGGACCCTGATGACAAACTCCGGGAAGTACGCCCACTACGCCCCCGGGCTCAGCGGCCGTTCCGTGCGTTTCGGCAGCCTCGCGGACTGCGCCCTCGCCGCGCGCACGGGCCGCGCGCCGGACACCCCGCCGGCCTGGCTGGGGTAGGCGGGGCGCTATTCCGGCGGGGCCGCCGGCGGGATCACCGGCGTGTCGGTGTGCACGTCGGCGTTCTGGGCGCGGTGGCGGAGGTAGTGGTCCATCAGGGTCAGCGCCGTCATCGCCTCCGCGATCGGGGTGGCGCGCACACCGACGCAGGGGTCGTGGCGGCCGGTGGTCACGACCTCGTCCGGCGCACCGGTCACGTCCACGGATCGGCCCGGCACACGGATGCTCGAGGTCGGCTTGAGGGCGATGCGGGCGACGATGTCCTGGCCGGTGGAGATCCCGCCGAGCACGCCGCCGGCGTTGTTCGACAGGAAGCCGGCGGGCGTGATCTCGTCGCGGTGCTCGGAGCCGCGCTGGGTCACCGCCTCGAAGCCGGCCCCGAACTCCACGCCCTTGACCGCGTTGATGCCCATCAGCGCCCGCGCCAGTTCGGCGTCGAGACGGTCGAAGACCGGTTCGCCAAGCCCCACCGGCAGCCCCTCGGCCACCACCGTCACGGCGGCACCGGCGGAGTCGCCGTCGCGGCGGAGCTGGTCCATGTAGGCCTCGAGCTCCGGCACACGGTCCGGGTCCGCGCAGAAGAACGGGTTCGTCTCCACGGCGGGCCAGTCCACCAGGCCCAGCTCGAAGGGCCCGAGCGCGCTCAGGTAGCCGCGTACGGACACCCCCAGGTGCTCCGCGAGGTAGCGCCGGGCGATGGCGCCGGCGGCCACGCGCATCGCCGTCTCCCGCGCCGACGAGCGCCCGCCGCCGCGGTAATCGCGGATGCCGTACTTCTGATGATAGGTGTAATCCGCATGGCCGGGCCGGAAGCTGTCCTTGATGCGCCCGTAGTCCCGGGAACGCTGGTCGGCGTTCTCGATCAGCAGCCCAATGGGCGTGCCGATGGTCACCCCCTCGAACACCCCGGAGAGGATGCGCACGCGGTCTGGCTCGCGGCGCTGGGAGGTATAGCGCGAGCGCCCCGGCGCACGGCGGTCGAGGTCGTGCTGGAGGTCCGCCTCGGTGATCGCCAGCCCCGGCGGGCAGCCGTCGACGATCGCGCCCAGGGCCTCGCCGTGGGACTCGCCGAAGGTGGTGACGGTAAACAGTTTTCCGAAGGTATTCCCGGACATACGCGTCAGACCGAAGATTCAGGGTTGAGATGGCCGGCGGCCAGCGCCGCGCGCAGTGCGGCCGCCGTGACCACGAACACGCCCACGCCGCCGCGCTCGAAGGCGAGCCAGGTGAGCGGAAGATCCGGATACGCCGCCTCCATCGCCGGGGCGCTGTGCCCGACCTCGCAGACCAGCACGCCGTCGTCGGTGAGCCGTGCGGTGGCCTCCACGAGCAGGCGGTGGACATAGTCGAGGCCATCCTCCCCCGCCGCCAGCGCCATGCGCGGCTCGTGGCGGTACTCCTCCGGCAGCGCGTCCATCGCGGGTGCGTCCACGTACGGCGGGTTGGCCACGATCACGTCGTAGGCCGGCTCCGCAGGAGGCCCGGCGAGAAGATCGGAGGCGCGCACGTGCACCCGCTCGCGCACGCCATGACGGTCCGCGTTGATGCGGGCCACCGCGAGGGCGTCCTCGGAGATATCCAGCGCGTCCACCTCGCAGCCCGGCAGGGCCAGGGCGCAGGCGATGGCGATGCAGCCGCTGCCCGTGCCCACGTCCGCGATGCGGGTGACCTCGTCGGGATCCGCCCAGGGCTGGAAGCCCGCCTCGATCAGCTCCGCCACCGGGGAGCGCGGGATCAGCACGCGCTCATCGACATAGAACGCCAGCCCCGCGAACCAGGCCTCGTGGGTGATGTAGGGCAACGGCAGGCGCTGCTCGACGCGCTGGTGGACCCGGGCGACGATCGCCGCCTTCTCCTCACCGGTCAGGCGGCAGCCGAGGTAGGCGTCGTGGGTGTCCGGCGGCAGGTGCAGCGTGTGCAGCACCAGCGCGGCCGCCTCGTCGATGGCGTTGTCCGTGCCGTGGCCGTAGCACACGCCCGCCGCCTCGAAGCGCGAGGCGCCCCAGCGCACGAAATCGGCGATGGTCTCCAGCTCCGGCGGGACACGGTTGGCGTCGCTCATGATCGGCTCCTGCTCTCGCGAGCGGGGATACTAACCCGAGCGGTGCCCCGCTGTCCGCTCCGGGCTTCCGCCGCCGCGCCGATCCGCGGATAATGCCCGTCCCCGAGCCAGCCGGAAGCGAGCGCGATGAGCCGAGACCAGCCCGCGGGCGCGATGGACCGCGTGAAATCCCTCGCCCTCTATCCCCTGCCGCACCACGCGGTATCGCGGCTGGTCGGCCGGGTCACGCGGATGCGCACCCGCTGGGTGCGGGACGTGTTGATCCGCACCTTCGTGCGCGCCTTCGGCGTGGACCTCACCGACGCCGAGGGCGATGTCCCCGGCGACTGGCCGGACTTCAACGCATTCTTCACCCGCGCCCTGCGCCCCGGGACCCGGCCGCTGCCGGACGACGGCGCCGCCATCGCCTCGCCGGTGGACGGCACCGTCAGCGAGGCCGGGCACATCGCCGCCGGCGAGCTGATCCAGGCCAAGGGCCAGCGCTTCGGGCTGCGCGCGCTCCTCGGCGGCGACGCCGAGCTCGCGGAGCGCTTCCGCGATGGCGCCTGGGCCACGCTCTACCTCTCACCGCGGGACTACCACCGCGTCCACATGCCCGGGGACGGCCGCCCGAGCGCCATGATCCACGTACCCGGGCGGCTGTTCAGCGTCGCCCCGCACACGGTCCGCGCGGTCCCCGGTCTGTTCGCGCGCAACGAGCGCGTGGTGTGCCTGTTCGACGGCGCGGATGGCCCCTTCGCCGTGATCCTTGTCGGCGCGATCTGCGTCGCCAGCATCGAGACCGTCTGGCACGGCGTGGTGACGCCGCCGGCGGGCCGGCGCGTGCGCGCCTGGCACTACCGCAACGCCGCCCTGCTGGAACGCGGTGCGGAGATGGGCCGGTTCAACATGGGCTCCACCGCGATCCTGCTCTACCCGCGCGGCCGCGTGGACTGGGCGACGGATCTCCGGCCCGGCCGGCACCTGCGCATGGGCGAGGCCATCGGCCGGCACCTCTAACGGGCCGCGGTCAGGCCCGCTCCACCGGGAAGGCGATGACCCCGTCGATCCGCGTGGCTCCCAGGGCGACCATGAACAGCCGGTCGAGCCCCAGGGCCACACCGGCACAGTCGGGCAGCCCCGCCTCCAGCGCGGCGAGCAGGCGCTCGTCGATCAGCGGCACGGGCTGCCCGGCCGCCACACGGTGCTCGCGATCCGCCTCGAACCGGCGACGCTGCTCCGCGGCATTGGTGAGTTCGTGGAAGCCGTTGGCGATCTCCAGGCCGTCGATGAAAAGCTCGAAGCGCTCGGCCACCCGTGGATCGCGCGGAGACAGCCGGGCGAGCGCGGCCTGTGAGGCGGGAAAGTCGGTGACGAAGTCGAAGGCGTCCTGCCCCAGCACTGGGGCGATGCGGGCACCGAAGAGCAGATCGAGGCCGTCGTCGCGGTCGAGCCCCGCGACCGTCGTGCCGGGAACGGCGGCGGCGACGCACTCGCGTACCTCGTCGGCAGCCGCGGTGAGCGGGTCCAGGCCCAGGTGCGTGCGGAACAGTGCCGCGTAGGCGTGCCGGCGCACGGGGCGGGGGCCCGCGATCCGCGCGGCCAGCTCCGCCACCTCCGCCATCAGGTCCTCGTGGTCGAGGCCCGGGCGGTACCACTCCAGCAGGGTGAACTCGGGATTGTGCCGGGCGCCACGCTCGCCGGCACGGAAGGCGCGTGCGACCTGGTAGATCGCGCCCATGCCGGCGGCGAGCAGCCGTTTCATGGCGTATTCGGGGGAGGTCTGCAGCCAGAGGCGGCCGGAGGGCGGCGCCCCGGGGCCGTCGTAGTTCACCCCGAGGCCGTCGAGGTGTACGTCCGTGACCCCGGCGGCGGCAAGGCTCGGGGTCTCGACCTCGACCACGCCGCGCTCCGCGAAGAAGGCGCGGACGTCGGCGAGCAGCGCGGCCCGGCGACGCAGCGTCTCCGGGCTCGCGCTCGGGCGCCAGTCAGTGGCGTCGGTCACTCCTTGGCGCGGGAGATATAGGCGCCATTACGGGTGTCCACCTTGAGGACCTCGCCCTCCTCGATGAACAGCGGCACCTGGACCACCGCGCCGGTCTCCAGGGTGGCGGGCTTGCTGCCGCCGCTGGAGGTGTCGCCGCGCAGGCCGGGATCCGTCTGCACCACCTTGAGCTGGACGTGCGGCGGCGCCTCCACGGACAGCGGCTCACCGTTGTAGAGGGTGATGTTGCACACGTCCTGCTCCTTGAGCCACTTGGCGGCGTCGCCCACGGCAGCCTCGTTCGCCGCGTGCTGCTCGAAGGTCTCCGGGTCCATGAAGTACCAGAACTCGCCGTCGGAGTAGAGATACTGCATCTCCGTCTCCATGACGTCGGCGGCCTCGACGGTGTCCCCGGACTTGAAGGTGCGGTCGATGACCTTGCCGGTCTTGAGGTTGCGGACCTTCACACGGTTGAAGGCCTGGCCCTTGCCCGGCTTGACGAATTCGTTGTCGACGATGGCATAGGGATCGCCGTCGAGCATGATCTTGAGGCCGGACTTGAACTGGTTGGTGCTGAAGCTCGCCATGGATTACCCCGGATTGACGGCCCCCGAGCGGGGGCGGTGATTCACTCCCGCGGGTGCGCTACCATCGCCCCGCGAACAACGCCGCGAATGCTAACGGAAAAGCGCCGACTATAGAACATGGTGAACGCCCAGGCCGCCTCCACCACCACCCGGAGCGAACCGCCGGCGTGGCAACGCGCCCTCGCGGACGCGATCCGCGACCCACGGGAGCTGCTGGACACGCTGGCACTACCGCACACGCTGCTCGACGGCGCCCGCACCGGTGCGGCGCTGTTCCCGCTGCGCGTGCCGCGGGGCTACGCCGCGCGCATGCGCCGCGGCGACCCGGACGACCCGCTGCTTCGCCAGGTCCTGCCGGTGGCCGCGGAGGCGCGGTCCACACCGGGATTTGTCGACGACCCGGTGGGCGACCTCGACGTCGTGCGCCCCGGCGGCATCCTGCACAAGTACCGCGGCCGGGCGCTGATCGTCGCCACCGGCGCGTGCGCTGTGAACTGCCGCTACTGCTTCCGCCGCGCGTTCCCCTACAGTGAGCACCAGGCCGCACCACACCAGTGGCGTGAGGCGCTGGACACCCTCCGCGGCGACCCGTCGATCGAGGAGGTCATCCTGAGCGGCGGCGACCCGCTGAGCCTCTCCGACCGCCGCCTCGCCGCCCTCGCCGAGGGCCTCGCCGGGATCGGTCATGTGCGGCGGCTGCGCGTACATACCCGGTTACCGGTGGTGCTGCCCGAGCGTGTCGACGATGGTCTGCTGGACTGGCTCGCCGGGACCCGCCTGGCCCCGGTGATGGTCATCCACGCCAACCACCCCGCGGAGCTCGACGGCGACGTGGCCGCGGCCCTCGCGCGCCTGCGGGAAAACGGCGTCACGCTGCTCAACCAGACGGTGCTGCTGCGCGGGGTCAATGACGCGGTGGCGACGCTCGCAGCGCTCTCCGAGCGGCTGTTCGAGCAGGGGGTGATGCCGTACTACCTGCACCTGCTCGATCCGGTGCGCGGCGCCGGCCACTTCGATGTGGACGAGCGGGAGGCCGCCGGCCTGATGCGCGGGCTCGCCGATCGCCTGCCCGGCTACCTGGTACCCCGGCTCGTCCGCGAGGTTCCCGGGCGCAGCGCCAAGACCCACATTGCCTGGGACACGGCCCCGCCGTAAGGCGAACGATTCGACATACCGCGAAACCGCCGGTTGTCGCGATGGCGCAACTCGCCCACTATAGCCTCCCGGGGCCGCCTCCGGCGGGGCGCACCGCTCTCCGGGGCGGCGGCAGCGCTCCGCCGCAGCAGCCACGGCAAAGGAATCCGTGACGATAACAGCCGAGAGCTCATGCCCAGCGACCACACACTGCGCCTGCTGATCGCCGAGGACTCCCTCAACGACGCCGAACGTCTCGTCAGCGTCCTGCGCAATGTCGGCTACGCCGTGCGCCCGACCCGTACCGACGACGGCGAGGCATTGCAGGCGGCGCTGCACGGCCAGGCTCAGGATATCCTGATCTGCGCCCCGGGACTGACGGACCTGCCGCTGGACGAGGCGCTGCGGGTCATACAGCAGTCGGGGCACGACCTGGGGGTGCTCGTACTCACCGAGGCGGAGGATCCGGAGCTGCGCCGCGAGGTGATGGCCATGGGGGTGGCCGACCTCGTGACCAAGGCCGATCCCGACCATTTCCGGTACGTGGTGGACCGCGAGTTCGCGGCGCTGCAGGCGCGTCGTGCCCAGCGCCGGCTGGAGGCCGCGCTCAGCGAGAGCGAGCGCCGCTGCGAGAATCTGCTGGAGAGCTCCCGCGACGCCATCGCGTACGTCCACGACGGCATGCACATCTACGCCAATCACGCCTACGCCGAGCGCTTCGGCCTGGACGACCGCGAGGAGGTGGAGGGCATGCCCCTGCTCGACCTCATCGCACCGACCGAGCAGGCGGACTTCCGTGAGCGCTTCCGGGCCTATGCCCGCGACGGCGAGACCTCCGCGGAGATCGCCACGCGGCTGCGCGACGCCAACGGTGAGGAACGCGACGCCCACGTCGTGCTGACCGAGGGCAGCTGGGACGGCGAGCATGCCACCCAGATCCTCATCCGGGGCCAGCAGCAGAATGACGACGCCCTGGCCGAGCGCCTGGAGCATCTCTCGCGCCAGGACATGCTCACCGGCCTGCTCAACCGCAACCACTTCCTCACCCATTTGGGCAAGCGGCTCACCAGCAACCATGCCGAGGAGGCCGGCACCCAGCACGGCCTGCTCTATCTGCGCATCGACCGCAGCGATACCATTCAGCACAACCTCGGCATCGGCGCCCTCGACCAGGTGATAGCGGACACCGCGGACTGCCTCGAGGCCCAGCTCCCGGAGGGGGCCGCCCCCGCGCGTTACGCGGACACCGCCTTCGTCGCACTGCTCCCCGGCGCCAACGTCCACGACGCCCTCGCCGTCGCCGAATCCGTGCGCGAGGCCGCCTCACGTCAGACCAGCGATGTCGACGGCCATACCGTGAACAAGACGGTGAGCGTGGGCATCGCCATGATCGGCGACAACGTCGCGACCGCGGAGCAGGCGGTCAACCTCGCCGCCGAGGCCATGGACCAGGCCGCCCGCGAGGGCGGCGACCGCGTCCACCTCCACCAGGGCGCCGCCGAGGCCGGCGACGATACCAGCGCCCTCGGTCCGCGGCTGGAAAAGGCCTTGTCCGACGGCCTGATCGAGTGCCTCTACCAGCCGGTGGTCGGACTGGGGGACGATGCCCCGGCGCGTTACCAACTCCATTACCGCCTCAGCGACGACGACGGCCTGGTCGACCAGGCCACGCTGAGCAAGGCGGCCGCCGAGGCCGGACTGGCGACGGCGCTGGACCGCTACATCCTCGACGCCGGCCTCCGCGCCCTCGCCGGGCAGGGCGGAGACGGGCCGAGCCTGTTCGTCCCGGTGTGCGCCGACAGCCTCGCGGACGCCGGCTTCGAGACCCTGGTCGCCGCCGCCCTGGACGAGCATGGCCTGCGCCCGCGGCAGCTGATCATCGAGCTACGCGAGTCCGTCGCGATCACGCAGTTCATGCAGATCGGGCGGATCGCCGAGGCCTTCTCGCGCGCCGGTATCGGCCTGTGCCTGACCGAGTTCGGCACCGGCCTGGACTCCTTCCGCATCCTCTACAACCTGCCGGTGGGCTTCGTACGCCTCGATCCGGTGCTGCTGGAGGATCTCTACGCCGGGCGCGGCGCGGACGACCACCTCAACAAGCTCGCCAGCGCCGCCCACGAGGCGGAATGCCTGATCATCGCCGAGGGCCTGACCGAGGCAGTGCATATCGCCCGCCTCTGGCAGCTCAACATCGACCTCATGCAGGGCGAGTTCCTTCAGGGCCCCGCCCCGGCCATGGACTACGACTTCGCGGGTATGGTCATCTGACGCCCGGCACGCTGCCTAGGCGGCACCGGCCTCCTGGAGCGCCCGGATGCGCACCTCGATAGGCGGATGCGACATGAACAGCCGCCGCAGCCCCGGGCCGCGACCGCCGTTGATCCCGAAAGCCTCGAGCTGATCCGGCATCTCCCCGGCATGCCCCCCCTGCAGCCGGCGTAGCGCCGCAATCATCGACTCACGTCCGGCGAGCCTCGCGCCGCCCGCGTCCGCACGGAACTCGCGCTGGCGCGAGAACCACATCACGATCATCGATGCGAGGATGCCGAACAGGATCTCCGCGGCGATCACCGCGATCCAGTAGCCCATCCCGTAGCCGCGTTCGTTGCGGAAGACCACGCGGTCCACGAACTGGCCGACGATCCGCGAGAGCACGATCACGAAGGTGTTCAGCACGCCCTGCAGCAGGGCCAGTGTCACCATGTCGCCGTTGGCCACGTGGCTGACCTCGTGGCCGAGCACCGCCGACGCCTCCTCCCGACGCATGCCGCGGAGCAGGCCCGCACTGACGGCAACCAGCGCGTCGTCACGGCGCATGCCGGTGGCGAAGGCGTTCATCTCCGCACCGTCGTAGATCCCCACCTCCGGCATGCCGATGCCGGCGGCACGGGCGTGGGTACGCACGGTGTCCACCAGCCACGCCTCGGTCTCGTTGGCCGGCTGGCTGATGACGCGTACCCCCATGAAGGTCCGCGCCATCCACTTCGAGCTCGCCAGCGAGATGAACGCCCCGCCCATCCCGAAGATGGCGGCAAGCACCAGCAGGCCACCGGTGTTGAGGACCACGCCCTGGCGGGCGAGCATCGGCTCGAGGACGTTGAGCACCGTACCCAGGAGGACGAGCACGGCCAGATTGGTCGCGAGAAAAAGCCCGATCCGCTTCATAGACGCCCACTCCCTGTCGGCATGGCGACGAAACCGAATTGCGCCTGGCCCCCTCCCGCCCGGAGGCGCCCTTTACCAGCGCGGGGCGGTCCTCCCCGCCGAAGGTTCAACGGCGCGCGGGACGAATGGCCGGATCAGGATATGGGGACACGGCGGGGCGGTTTCATCCCATCCGTCGGTCACTCGGCGGCGCCCAGCGCATCGACCCGCTGCAGCCCCCTCGGCAGCGCCTGGCCGCGCCGGCCGCGGGCACCCTCGTAGGCCACGAGGTCCCCCGGGCGCAGGGTCAGGGTGCGCTTGCCGGCGGTGACCACCAGGCCCCGCCCCTGCGGAAGCACCGCCATCGCGGCCACCCGCTCCGAACCGTCGGCGAGGCGCTCCCGCGGGATCCCGACGAGCTTGTTGCCCTTGCCCTTGGCGAGCTCCGGCAGCTCGGCGAGCGGGAAGACCAGCAGACGGCCCGCGGTGGTCGCCACCGCGAGACGGTCGCTCGCCGGGTCGTGGGCCGCCACCGGGGTCAGGACGCGCGCCCCGCCGGGTACGGTGAGCAGCGCCTTGCCCGAGCGGTTCTTGGCGAACAGGCTGGAGAGTTCGGTGACGAAGCCGTAGCCGTGGTCCGTGGCGAGCACCCAGCGCCCCTCGGGGTCGCCGGCGACCACGTGCTCGAAGTGGGCCCCGCCCTGGGGCGAGAGCCGCCCGGTGAGCGGCTCGCCCTGCCCGCGCGCAGAGGGCAGCGTATGCGCCGGCAGCGAATAGCTGCGGCCGCTGTCGTCGAGAAAGGCGACGAGCTGATTGGTTCGTCCGGGAGCGGCGTCACGGAAGCCGTCCCCGGCCTTGTACGACAGCCGCTCCGGGTCGACGTCGTGGCCCTTGGCCGCGCGTACCCAGCCCTTCTGCGAGAGGACCACGGTCACCGGCTCGCTGGGCACCAGCTCGGTCTCGGAAAGCGCCCGCGCGGAAGCGCGTTCCACCAGTGGTGAGCGGCGATCGTCGCCGTACTTGTCGGCATCCTCGCGCAACTCCTCCTGGATCAGGGCCGTCAGCCGGGCCGGCGAGTCCAGGGTCTCGCGGAGATCGTCGCGCTCGCGCTCCAGCTCCCCCTGCTCGGTGCGGATCTTCATCTCCTCCAGGCGCGCGAGGTGGCGCAGGCGCAGCTCCAGGATCGCCTCGGCCTGGCGCTCGGAGAGCCCGAAGCGCTCCATCAGCACCGGCTTGGGCTCGTCCTCCTCGCGGATGATCGCGATCACCTCGTCGATGTTGAGGTAGGCGATCAGGTAGCCCTCCAGCAGGTGCAGCCGGGACTCGACCTTGTCGAGCCGCCAGCGCAGCCGTCGGGTGACGGTGTCCCGCCGGAAGGTCAGCCACTCGGAGAGGATCTCGCGGAGGTCGCGCACCCGCGGACGGCCGTCCAGGCCGATGACATTGAGATTGACCCGGTAGGTCTTCTCCAGGTCGGTGGTCGCGAACAGGTGCTGCATCAGCTCGTCCGCGTCCACGCGGGCGGAACGCGGCGTGACCACCAGCCGGGTCGGGTTCTCGTGGTCGGATTCGTCACGCAGGTCCTCGACCATCGGCAGCTTCTTCGCCTGCATCTGTGCGGCGATCTGCTCCAGCACGCGGCTGCCGGAGACCTGGTAGGGCAGCGCGGTTATCACTACGTCGCGCCCCTCCCTCTCCCAGCGCGCACGCATGCGCAGGCCGCCGGAGCCGGTCTCGTAGATCCTGCGGATGTCCGCCGGCGGGGTGACGATCTCCGCCTCCGTGGGCATGTCCGGCCCGGGGATGTGCTTGCACAGCGCGGCCACGGAAGCGTCCGGCTCGTCCAGCAGGTGTATGCAGGCCGCCGTAATCTCGCGCAGGTTGTGGGGCGGAATGTCCGTGGCCATGCCCACGGCGATGCCGGTGCCGCCGTTGAGCAGGACGTTCGGCACCCGCGCCGGCAGCACCACCGGCTCGTCCAGGGTGCCGTCGAAGTTCGGCTGCCACTCCACCGTCCCCTGGCCCAGCTCGGCGAGCAGAAGCTGGGCGTAGGGCGCGAGCCGCGCCTCGGTGTAGCGCATGGCCGCGAACGACTTCGGGTCGTCCGCCGAGCCCCAGTTACCCTGGCCATCCACCAGCGGATAGCGATAGGAAAAGGGCTGGGCCATGAGCACCATGGCCTCGTAGCACGCGGCGTCGCCGTGAGGGTGGTACTTGCCGAGGACGTCGCCGACGGTGCGGGCCGACTTCTTGTACTTCGCCGCCGCCGACAGCCCGAGTTCGGACATGGCGTAGACGATGCGGCGCTGCACGGGCTTCATCCCGTCGCCGATGTGCGGCAGGGCCCGGTCGAGTATCACGTACATGGCGTAGTCGAGGTACGCCTTCTCGGTGAACTCGTGCAGCGGGCGGCTCTCGAAGTCGGAGTACGTCTGGATGTCGGTCATCGGCGTTCCGTCGGTGATTCAGTCGGGATGTCGCGGCAAAGCTGCCACGGCGGGTGCACTATCGCAGGCTGCGGAAAGCGGGGGAGCGAAACCCGGCCCCGGACACACTGTGAATACCTCGCTGTACGCTCGTGTGCGGCCATCCCTGGCCGCCCACGGTCCGGGGCCGGCCATCCCTCCCCCATCGTTCACCGCACTCGGGGTAAAACCAGGGGCTCCGCCATATCGCCATTGCGCTCGCGCCATGCGCGGCGGGCCGCCGCGGCACGTTTGCCGAGCAGCATGCCCATGAGCCGGTCCGTGTCCTCCGGCGCGTCCACGGTGAGCTGCACGAGCCGCCGGGTGTCCGGCGCCATGGTGGTCTCGCGGAGCTGCATCGGATTCATCTCGCCGAGGCCCTTGAAGCGGGTGGTCGTGACCTTGCCCCGCTTGCCCTCGGCCTCGATGCGGTCGTAGATGCCCTGGCGCTCGGACTCGTCGAGCGCGTAGTGGGTCTCCTTGCCCACATCCACGCGGTAGAGCGGCGGCATCGCCATGAACACATGGCCGGCGCGCACCAGCGCCGGGAAGTGGCGCAGGAACAGCGCGCACAGGAGCGTGGCGATGTGGGCCCCGTCCGGGTCGGCGTCGGCGAGCACGCAGACCTTGCCGTAGCGCAGCCGGGAGAGGTCGTCGGAGCCCGGCTCGATGCCGAGCGCCACGGCGATGTCGTGCACCTCCTGCGAGCCCATCACCTCCGCCGGATCGACCTCCCAGGTGTTGAGGATCTTGCCGCGCAGGGGCATCACCGCCTGAAACTCGCGGTCACGGGCCTGCTTGGCGGAGCCGCCGGCCGAGTCGCCCTCCACCAGGAAGAGTTCCGTGCGTGAGGTGTCCTGGCTGGTGCAGTCGGCGAGCTTGCCCGGCAGCGCCGGCCCGCTGGTGACCTTCTTGCGGGTGACCTTGCGCGCGGCGCGCTGGCGGCGCTGGGCACTGGCGATCACCAGCTCGACGATCCCCTCCGCGGCGGCCACGTGCTGGTTGAGCCAGAGGCTGAAGGCGTCCTTGACCACGCCGGAGACGAAGGTGGCGCACTCCCGCGACGACAGCCGCTCCTTGGTCTGCCCTGAGAACTGCGGGTCCTCGAGCTTCACCGAGAGCACGAAGGCCAGCCGCTCGAAGATGTCCTCCGGGGCGATCCGCACCCCCCGCGGCAGGAGGTTGCGGAACTCACAGAACTCGCGCACCGCCTCGGTCAGGCCGCTACGCAGGCCGTTCACGTGGGTGCCGCCCTGGGCGGTGGGGATGAGGTTAACGTAGCTCTCCTGGACGACCTCGCCGTCCTCCGGCAGCCAGGCCACCGCCCATTCCACGGCCTCGCGCTCACCGTTCACCCGCCCGGTGAACGGCGACTCGGGGATGAACGGGGTGTCCTGCAGCGCGCCGCGCAGATAGTCCACGAGGCCGTCCTCGTAGTACCAGACGGTTGACTCGCCGCTCGCCTCCTCCTCCAGGCGCACGGTGAGCCCCGGGCACAGCACCGCCTTGGCACGCAGGACGTGCTTGAGTCGCGGCACGGAGAAGCGCGCCGAGTCGAAGTAGCTCGCATCAGGCCAGAAGTGCAGCTCGGTGCCGGTGTTGCGGCGGCCCACCTCGCCGACGACCTGGAGGTCCTCGACCTTCTCGCCGTGGGCGAAGGCCATGCGGTAGCGCTTGCCGTCGCGCCGGATCTCCACCTCCAGGCGCAGCGACAGCGCGTTCACCACCGAGACGCCGACACCGTGCAGGCCGCCGGAGAACTGGTAGCTCTTGGAGGAGAACTTGCCGCCGGCGTGGAGCTTGCTGAGGATCACCTCGACGCCGGGCAGTCCCTGCTGCGGGTGGGTATCCACGGGCATGCCCCGGCCGTCGTCGCGTACGGACAGCGAGCCATCACGGTAGAGGGTGACCACGATCTCCCGGGCGTGGCCGGCAATCGCCTCGTCCACACTGTTGTCGATAACCTCGGCGGCGAGGTGGTTGGGCCGGCTGGTATCAGTATACATCCCCGGCCGGCGCCGCACCGGGTCCAACCCCGTTAGCACCTCGATGGAAGCGGCATCGTATGTCGTCGCCATGCGTAATCGTGTCCCTCTCGTCGGCCCTGAGGCGTGCCGCGGCAGTGTAACGCAACGCAACACCCGGCGGTGTGTGCGTTACACTACGTCCTGTCCACCCCCTCCTGCCAAGGGGACGCACACCGCAGCAGCGCGCCGGAGCCATGACCGACGACAGCGACAACACCAACACGGCGGACGCCGACGGCCACACCCCGGATTTCGAGACCGCACTGGCGGAGCTCGAGGAGCTGGTCGCGCGCATGGAACGCGGCGACCTCAGCCTGGAAGACTCCCTGAGCGCGTTCGAGCGCGGCGTCGGCCTGACCCGGGTCTGCCAGAAGGCGCTGACCGAGGCGGAGCAGAAGGTCGAGGTACTGCTCGGCGACAGCGACGACGACAGCGCCGGCCTCGCGCCCTTCGACGAGGGGGAAGGCGATGGCGATTGAACAGCGCCTCTCCGAGTGCCGCGAGCGCGTGGAAGCGGCCCTCGAGCACGCCCTGCCCCCCGCGGGTCTGGCGCCCGCACGGCTGCACGAGGCGATGCGCTACGCCGTGCTCGGCAACGGCAAGCGCCTGCGCCCCCTGCTGGTCTACCTCGGCGGGGAGGCTCTGGACGCCCCCGCCGCCGCCCTTGATGCCGCCGCCTGCGCGGTGGAATGCATCCACTGCTACTCGCTGGTCCATGACGACCTGCCCGCCATGGACGACGACGACCTGCGCCGCGGCCGCCCCACCTGCCACCGAGCCTACGACGACGCCACCGCCATCCTGGTCGGCGACGCCCTGCAGGCCCTGGCGTTCCGGCTCGTTGCCCGGACCCCGGGGGTCGGCGCCGAGGCCCGAGTCGCCATGCTCGACACCCTGGCAACCGCCGCCGGCTCGCGGGGGCTGTGTGGCGGCCAGGCCATGGACCTCGCCGCCGTCGGCCACGCGGTCACGGAGGCCGAGCTCGAGGCGATGCACATCCACAAGACGGGGGCCCTGATCCGCGCGAGCGTGCGCCTCGGCGCCCTCTGCGGCGAGGCACCGGATGCCCCGGAGCTGGAGCAGCTCGATCACTATGCCAAGTGCATCGGCCTCGCCTTCCAGGTCCAGGACGACATCCTCGACGTGGACGGCGACGCGGACGTGCTCGGCAAGGCGAGCGGCGCCGACGCCCGCCTGGACAAGCCCACCTACCCGGCTCTGCTCGGCCTCTCGGAGGCGCGGGCCTTCGCCGCGCAGCTGCGCGACGACGCCCTCGCCAGCCTGGAGCCGCTGGGGGAACGGGCCGAGGGCCTGCGCGAGATCGCCAACTACGTGATCGAACGGGATCACTGAGGCAAGATCGTCCAGCTTTCGGACGCTTTCCTCAATCCCACGGGCACGGACGCCGGGCTAGCCTCATCGATGAGATCACGGTGCCCACAGAGGCACGCCCGTACCCAGGAGGAGGGAACGCCATGACCTACCAGATCGTGATGCCGCGGGTGATGGAGATCGGCGGCGGCGCGAGCGGCTCGCTCGCCTCGGTGCTCGAACGTCTGGGCCTGTCCCGGCCGCTGATCGTCACCGACGCGTTCATGAACACCCGCGGGCCGGTTCCCGGCCTCGTCACCCAGCTCAGGGAGGCCGGGATCACCGCCGGCGTATTCGCCGACACCGTGCCCGACCCGACCACCGCCTCCATCGACGCCGGCGTCGAGGCCCTGCGCCAGGACCGTTACGACTGTGTCATCGGCGTCGGCGGCGGCAGCCCGCTGGATTCCGCCAAGGCCATCGCCTACCTCGGCACCTTCGGCGGCACGATGCGCGACTACAAGGCGCCGCGCCAGAATGACGGGCCCGCCCTGCCGGTGATCGCCGTCCCGACGACCGCGGGCACCGGCTCGGAGGTCACGCGCTTCACCGTGATCACCGACAGCGAGAGCGGCGAGAAGATGCTCTGCGGCGGTACCGCCTTCTGCCCGACCGCGGCCCTGGTGGACTTCGAGCTCACCCTGAGCATGCCCTTCCGCCTGACCGCGGATACCGGCCTCGACACCCTCACCCACTGCATCGAGGCCTACGTCTCGCGCCGCCGCAACCCGATCTCCGACGCCCAGGCCATCGCCGGCATGCGCGC
Organism: Arhodomonas sp. KWT2; assembly: GCF_041949875.1. Taxonomy (NCBI): domain Bacteria; kingdom Pseudomonadati; phylum Pseudomonadota; class Gammaproteobacteria; order Chromatiales; family Ectothiorhodospiraceae; genus Arhodomonas; species Arhodomonas sp. KWT2. Next base: position 75,252 of record NZ_JBHFPQ010000033.1, on the reverse strand, counting down.
GGTCGCCGACAACCTCCGCACCGCCTGCTTCGAGCCGGACAACCGTGAGGCCCGAGAGGCGATGATGCGTGCGGCGACCCAAGGCGGGATGGCCTTCTCCAACGCCTCCGTCGCCCTCGTCCACGGCATGAGCCGGCCCCTCGGCGCGTTCTTCCACGTGCCCCACGGGCTGTCCAACGCCATGCTGCTGCCGCGGATCACCGAGTACTCCGCCGAGGGCGAGGCGCTGCCGCGCTACGCGGACTGCGCCCGGGCGATGGCCGTCACCGCTCCGGACGCGGACGACGAGACCGCCGTCGCCGCCCTGCTCGATGCCCTGCGCGCGCTCAACCGCGACCTGCAGGTCCCCACCCCGGCGGACTACGGTATCGACCGGGCCGAATACGAGGGCGTCCTGGAGACCATGGCGGAGCAGGCACTGGCGTCCGGCTCGCCGGGCAACAACCCCCGCGTGCCGGACGTGCCGACCCTCAAGCAGCTCTACATGGACTGCTACGAGTAGTCCCGCGACACGACGGGCCGCCCGGCGGCCCGTCGCCCCTCAGCCGTAGCGCATCGCCCGGTAGCGCGTAGGCGAGACCCCGACCACCTTCCGGAACAGCCGCGAGAAGTAGTAGGCGTCCTCGTAACCGAGCTCGAAGGCGATCTGCTGCACGCTCCGCGTGGATATGTCGAGCAGATAGCAGGCCCGTTCCATCTTCATGTGGATGAAGTTCTGTATCGGCGGCATCCCGGTCAGGCGCTTATACTGACGGGCGAAGGTATAGCGCGAGAGGTTCACGCTCGCCGCCAGCGTGTCCAGGTCCAGGTGGTGGTGGAGGTTCGCCTGCATCAGCGCGTGCACGTGATCGAGGTCGAAGCCGCCCGCCTGACGGGTCGCCGAGCGTGGCGAGACCACCGCCAGGTAGCTCAGCATCGCCCGCAGGTGGTTCGCCGCGTGCACGAACACCGGCGGGGAGTAGCCGCTGCGACGAACCCCCAGCAGGGTCTCGAAATCGGCGAGGAGCTTCGGCGAGCGCCCGAGCCGGGCCACCGGCCGCTCGCGCTCGAAGCCGATCGCCGCCCAGAAGTCGCCGGTGCGCGTGCCATCGAAATGCACCCAGTACAGCGTCCAGGGGTCGTCGCCGGACGCGGCGTAGGCGTGGAGGACGTCGCGGGGCAGCAGCATCACGTCCCCGGCCGCCACCGGCCACTCATGGCCGTCCACGCTGAGGGTGCCGGCCCCGTCACAGCAGTAGAGCACCAGGTGGTCAACATGGCTGTCGCGGCGCACGGCGTGGCCGGCCGCGCGGGGATAGTAGCCCATGGCGTGGGGATAGAGCTCTCGGGTGAGCGGGTTCCCCGCCAGGTGATCGCGCAGGAACGTGGGCACGAAGAAACGCACCCCCTCCGGCGGCAACGGCCAGTCAGAGGGCCCCGTCACCGCTGCCCCCCTTCCGCCACCGGGACGATTTTGCCGCCTTGTTGGTGTAGGCTTGCCGCCCGTGCCCCAAGCGAACGGATGCCGGAGCGATGAGCCGTCCCTGCGCGTTTTTCCGAGAGTTCCTCCGCCGCCCGGGCGAGGTGGCGTCCATGATCCCGAGCTCGCGCTTCCTGGAGGCGGGCCTGGTCGGGGCCGCCGACCTCGCCAGTGCCGCGACCGTGGTGGAGCTCGGGCCCGGTTCCGGCGGCACCACCACGGCCCTGCTCGCGGGCATGGCGGCGGATGCGCGGCTGCTCGCCGTCGAGATCAATCCACACCTGCATCGCCTCCTCGCCGGTATCGATGACGACCGCCTCGTCGCCCACTGCGGCAGCGCGACGGCGCTCGACGACGCCCTGCGGGAGAACGGCCTGCCGGCGCCGGACGTGGTCGTCTCCGGGATCCCCTTCTCCCGCATGCCCGCCGATGACGGCCGGGCCGTGATCGAGGCCGTTCGCGGCGCCCTCGCCCCCGGCGGGCGGTTCGTCGCCTACCAGCTCAGCGACCGCGTCGCGCGGCTCGCCACCCCGGTTTTCGGCGCCCCGCGCATCGCGCGCTGGGAATGGCGCAACATCCCGCCGCTACGGCTGTACGTGTGGGACCGCCCGGCGGGTTGAACCGCCCCTGGGCAAGATCGTCCATTACCCCGTTCGTTTCGTCAATTCGCCCCTCCCGGACACGGCGCCAGACTGAACGTCCGGTTAACCGCGAGGAGGAGCGATCATGACCGAGACCACCATTCATCACTTCATCAACGGGGCGCTTCGCAGCGACGAGGGCGAGCGCCGTGCGCCGGTCTACAACCCCGCCACGGGCGAGCGTACCGCGGAGGTCGCGCTGGCAAGCGAGGCGCAGGTCCGCGAGGCCATCGACGCCGCCGAGGCAGCCCAGGCCGGTTGGGCCGCCACCCCACCGCTGCGCCGCGCACGGGTGATGTTCCGCTTCAAGCAGCTCATCGAGGAGAATGACGACCGCCTCGCCGAGTTGATCACCCGGGAGCACGGCAAGGTGTTCTCCGACGCCAAGGGCGAGGTCATCCGCGGCCTGGAGGTGGTGGAGTTCGCCTGCGGCATCCCCCACCTGCTCAAGGGCGAGCACTCCAGCAACGTCGGCACGGACGTGGACTCCTGGTCCATGCAGCAGCCGGTGGGCGTGTGCGCCGGTATCACGCCGTTCAACTTCCCGGCCATGGTCCCGATGTGGATGTTCCCGGTGGCGCTGGCCTGCGGCAATGCCTTCGTGCTCAAGCCCTCCGAGAAGGACCCGTCGGTGGCCCTGCTGCTCGCGGAGCTGCTGCGTGAGGCCGGGCTGCCGGACGGCGTGTTCAACGTCGTCAACGGCGACAAGACCGCCGTGGACACCCTGCTCACCGACGAGCGCGTGCGCGCGATCAGCTTCGTCGGCTCCACGCCCATCGCCCAGTACATCTACGAGACGGGCGCCGCCAACGGCAAGCGCGTGCAGGCCCTCGGCGGCGCCAAGAACCACATGGTGGTGATGCCCGACGCGGACCTCGACCAGGCGGTGGATGCCCTCATGGGCGCCGCCTACGGCTCCGCGGGCGAGCGCTGCATGGCGGTCTCCGTGGCCGTGCCCGTGGGCGAGGAGACCGCCGACCGGCTGGTCCAGCGACTGCGCGAGCGCACCGAGGGCCTGAAGGTCGGCAACGGCCTGGACCGCGACAACGAGCCGGACATGGGTCCGCTGGTGACCCGCGAGCACCTGGAAAAGGTGCAGGGCTACGTCGATGTGGGCGTCTCCGAGGGCGCGGAGCTGGTCGTCGACGGACGCAACCACACCGTCGCCGGCCACGAGAACGGCTTCTTCCTCGGCGGCTGCCTGTTCGACCGGGTGACCCCGGAGATGCGCATCTATCGCGAGGAGATCTTCGGCCCGGTGCTCTCGGTGGTCCGCGCCGCGGACTTCGACGAGGCCGTGGATCTGATCAACGCCCACGAGTTCGGCAACGGCACCGCGGTGTTCACCCGCGACGGCGACGCGGCCCGCACCTTCGCCCAGCGCATCCAGGTGGGCATGGTCGGCATCAACGTGCCGATCCCCGTGCCGATGGCCTTCCACAGCTTCGGCGGCTGGAAGCGCTCGCGCTTCGGCGTGCTCCACGCCCACGGCCCGGAGGCGGTGCGTTTCTACACCGAGATGAAGACGGTCACCGCGCGCTGGCCCAAGGGCGTGCGCGAGACCAACACGAACCATTTCAGCATGCCTACCATGTAACCACGTCCGGCACGCCGCCGGATCCCGGCCCGGCCGCCCTGCGCCGGGCCGGGCAGTTTGGAGGCCGCCCCCTGCCCATCGCGCGTCACGCCACCGCCGCATCCGCGAACGGGACCGTCCGGGCCAGGACCCGTCAGCGGTCCGTGCCGTCCGGTTACGCGGTTACCACACGGTTGCGGCCGTCCCGTTTGGCGGCATAGAGCGCCGCATCGACCCGCTGCATCACGGCCTCCAGCGACTCCCCGGGCGCGCACTCCGCGACCCCGATGCTCACCGTAATCCGAACGTGGGTGCCGGCCACCGGCACGGTGAGGTCCGCCAGCGCGGCACGCAGCGTCTCCGCCCGCTCGGCCGCGCCTGCCGCACTGCAGTCGCCGAGCAGAACGATGAACTCCTCACCGCCCCAACGGCAGACCGTGTCCGCCTCACGGATGTGGCGGCGCACCGTGTCCACCACGCTGCGAATGACCTGGTCCCCCGCCTGGTGGCCGTGGGTGTCGTTGATCGCCTTGAACCGGTCGATGTCCACGCTCAGCACCGACACCGCCTCGCCCCGGCGGCGTGCGCTGCGCACCACCTGGTCGAAGACCATGCCGAAGACCTGGCGGCTCGCCGCCCCGGTGAGCGGATCGGTGGTCGCCATCTCCTCGAGACGGCGCTGATAGCCGCGCACGGTGATATAACCAAGCGTGAGCACCAGCACCGTGATCGCCAGCGAGATGGCCAGATTGACCGCCAGCGTGCGCTGGATCCGCGCCTCCGCGGCCGCATTGCTCTGCTCCACGACCAGGATCCAGTCCATCTGCGGCACCAGCCGGGTGTTGACGTAGACCGTCTCGGCGGCCCCCCGGTCGAAGCGGAACGAGGTGCTGGGACTCGTCAGGATCCGGGTGGCATAGGCCCCGAGCCCCTCGCGGTCGTGGATGTTCGGGGCCACATCGAAGGCACTGCCGTGCAGGGTCACGTCGCCCTCACGGTCGATGAAATAGATGCGGCGGCCGTAACGCCGCTGGTAATTCTCGATGAGATCGGCGACGGCGTTCACCGACAGGCCCACGCCGATGGCACCAAGATAATCACCGTCGTAGTCGAGCACACGGTAGTTCACGAAGATGCTCACCCGCCCGGGATTGGCCGTATCGGCATCCACGTTGATCTCGTAGCGATCGTGCATGTTGCGGACGCGGAAGTACCAGGCGTCCTGCGGGTCTTCCGGGCGGACGGTCTTGAGCACGCCGCGGGGGTGGTAGTAACGCCGGCTGCGCTCGGAGACGAAGAACGCGGTGATGGTGTCGTACTTCTTGCGCACCTCGCTGAGGTAGCGGGTCATCCGCTGGACGTTGTGCTCGCCGCCGATGGCCCAGTCGCGCACGAAGGTGTCATGGGCCATGAACGAGGAGATCAGCACCGAACGCAGGAGATCGCGCTGGATCTCGGAGTAGATGTTGTCGCTGGTCAGCGGCAGCGTCTCCTCGGCGACACGCTCGGCCAGCGAATCATGGGCGACGTAGTAGCTGATCAGGCTGGTGGCCACCAGTCCCGTCGCCACCAGCAGCGCGAGTGCCACCGCGAAGTAGATCTTTCTGCGCCGCATCCGGCCCGTTCCCCCCTCTGGTCGACGCGATCACCGTCCCACCGCGCCGCCGCCCCCGGCCGCGCTTATCTGGCAGGCGCGCCGAAGGTTACCACGCCCGGCTCCCCGGCGCTCCCGCCCTGCTCCACCGCCGCCAGCGGGTCCTCTCCCCCGTCCGTGGCGGCCCCGTCGGCGCGCAGGCCATGGAAATCGAACAGGTCGGTATCGGCCAGCTGGGAGGGCTGCACGTTCTGCATCGCGCGCAGCATGCTCGTGAGCCGTTTCGGGTCCTCCGCCTCCCACTGCCTCAGCATCGCCTTCACCGCCTGGCGCTTTAGGTTGGGCTGGGAGCCGCAGAGGCTGCAGGGGATGATCGGGAAGCCCTTGAGCTCGCTGTAACGCTCCGCGTAGGACTCGGGTACATGGGCCAGCGGCCGGATCACCACGTGACGGCCGTCATTGCTCTTGAGCTTCGGGGCCATCGCCGCCAGCCGCCCGCCATAGAACATATTCAGGAACAGCGTCTCGAGCATGTCGTCGCGGTGATGGCCAAGTGCGATCTTGGTCGCGCCGAGCTCCGAGGCGGTGCCGTAGAGGATGCCCCGGCGCAGCCGCGAGCACAGGCTGCACATGGTCTGGCCCTCGGGGATCACCCGCTTCACCGTACTGTAGGTATCACGCTCGACGATGCGGTAATCCACGCCGAGGCCGTCGAGATATGCCGGGAGCACGTGCTCGGGGAAGCCCGGCTGCTTCTGGTCGAGGTTCACCGCCACCAACTCGAAGCGCACCGGGGCCCGGCGCTGGAGCAGCCGCAGGACCTCCAGCAGGGTATAGGAGTCCTTGCCGCCGGAGAGGCAGACCATCACCCGGTCACCGTCCTCGATCATGCCGTACTCGCGGATCGCCTTGCCCGTGAGGTAGGTCAGGCGCCGCTCCAGGGTCTTGAGATTCATGGCCAACGTGTCAGATTCCGTTGTGTCGTTGACCGGCACGGGCACCGTTCAGTGGCGCCAGAACGCCGGCGTGAAGAGCACCATCAGGGTGAACACCTCGAGGCGGCCGAGCAACATGGCAAAGATGCCGAGCCACTTCACCATCTCCGGCATGCCCTTGAAGTTGCTCGCCACCTCTCCCAGGCCGGGACCGACCAGGTTGATGGTCGCCATCACCGCGCCGAACGCGCTCTCGAGGTCGAGCCCTGCCGCCATCATCAGGCCGGTGAGCACCAGTGAGGACAGCACGTAGAGGGTGTAGAAGCCCCACACGGAGTTCATCACGTTCTCGGCGACGGGCTTGCCGCCGAGCTTCACCGGCTGGGTGGCCCGGGGATGGATGAGCCGGAAGGTCTCCCGCGTACCCTGCTTGTAGAGCAGCACGATGCGGATGACCTTCATCCCGCCGGCGGTGGAACCTGCGCAGCCGCCGATGAAGCCCACCGCCGCGATCACCAGGGGGATGTAGACCGGCCAGTCGTTGAAGCCGGTGGTGGTGAAGCCGGTGGTGGTGATCACCGAGATCACCTGAAGTAGTGCGTGCCGCAGCGCCTCCCCGCCATTCGGGATCGCGCCCGTGACCACCAGGGTAACCGCGATCACCAGCGTCGCCACCGCAACGATGCCCAGGTACGCCCGTGTCTCCGTGTCCTGGAGGTAGCGCCGGGGGCTGCGGTAGCGCCACACGAAGAAGTGCAGCGCGAAGTTGATGCCGCCCAGCAGCATGAACACGTTCGCGACCATCTCGACGGCGACGCTGTCGTAATAGGCCAGACTCGCATCGTGGGTCGAATAGCCGCCGGTGGCGATGGTGCTGAAGGCATGGGCCACGGCGTCGAACGCCGACATGCCCGCGAGCCAGTAGCACACGGCACAGGCCACGGTGAGCCAGAGATAGACGTACCAGAGGGTGCGCGCGGTGTGCATGATCCGCGGGCTGATCTTGTCGTCCTTCATCGGCCCGGGCGTCTCGGCACGGTAGAGCGCCATACCGCCGACGCCGAGCATGGGGATGAGGGCGACGGCGAGCACGATCACACCCAGGCCGCCGAGCCACTGGAGCTGCTGGCGGTGGTAGAGCACCGACGGCGGCATGTTGTCCAGCCCGGTCATCACCGTCGCCCCGGTGGTGGTGAACCCGGAAACCGCCTCGAAGATCGCGTCGGTGAAGCCGAGGTGGGGGCCGAGCATGAACGGGATGGCGCCGAAGACGCCGAGCACGCTCCAGAACAGGGCCACCACCAGGAAGCCGTCCCGCGTGCGCAGCTCGCCGCGGTCGCCGCGCACCGGCAGCCACAGTGCCACGCCGGTCATGGCGGTGAGCGCGAAGGTCAGCAGGAAGATCACGACCTGCCCGTCACCGGCGATCAGCGCAACCATCGCCGGCGGCAGCGCGGTCACGCTGAACATCATGAGCAGCAGTCCGATCAGCTGCTGTATGGCTGCCCACTTCATCTCGACGCCGTCACACCCTGATTACCGGACGGGGGGCATTCTCGCTGCTGGCGGCCGTCATTGCCAGCGGTAAAGGAGATGACAACCTTCCGTCATGCCCCTGCCATGCGCCTGCGTCACCCTCGGCGGCAGTCACAACAGCGGGACACAGCGAGGTCCGAGATGGCCGCAACTACCCTGTCACGACGCGAGACCGGCCGCTTCACCGTGGACTGGGCGGACACCCCGGAGGCGGTCGAGGCCTGCCAGCGGCTGCGCTACCGCGTGTTCGCCGAGGAGCTCGGCGCCTCCGTGCACGCCGCCACCCCGGGGCTGGAGACGGACCGCTACGACCGCTGGTGCCGGCACCTGATGGTCCGCGACAATGCCAGCGGCGAGGTCGTCGCCTGCAGCCGCCTGCTCGACGACCACACCGCCAGGATGGCCGGCGGGTTCTACTCCGAGGCGGAGTTCGACATGGGCTTCGTCGGCGACCTGCCCGGACGCATCATGGAGCTGGGGCGTACCTGCGTCGACCCGGCATACCGCCGGGGCGCGAGTATCGCCACGCTCTGGTCCGGGCTCGCCGGCCACATCGTGGACGCCGGCTACGACTACCTTATCGGCTGCGCGAGCATCCCCGCCGGCGACGGCGGCCTCGCCACGGAGGCCCTGATGCGGCGCCTGCGCAGCCGCCACATGGCCCCCGAGCCCATGCGTGTACGCCCCCGGCACGGGATGCCGGCGCTGCCCGAGGGCGACCCCGTCACCATGGCGACGCGGGTGCCGCCGCTGCTCAAGGCCTACCTCTCACTCGGCGCGCGGATCTGCGGCGAGCCCTGCTGGGACCCGGATTTCCGGGTGGCGGACGTGTTCATCATCGTCGACACGCAGGCACTGTCCGCACGCTACGTGCGCCGTTTCCTCGGCATCGACGGCACCGCCATTCCCCACGCGGCCAGCGCCTGAGCGCGCTGCCCGCGCCGGCGGGGATATGCTATAACGCGGGGCTTTCGGAGCACGATGCCGGAGCCCCTATGGACCGACGGGTCGGGCGCGTCCTAGAGCGCGCCGGAGACATCATCCTCGGCAAGGATCACTCGATCCGACTGTCCCTCGCCTGCCTGCTGGCGGGCGGACACCTGCTCATCGAGGATCTTCCCGGCGTGGGCAAGACCACCCTCGCCCACGTCCTCGCCCGGCTGCTCGGACTGGAGATGCAGCGGGTGCAGTTCACCAGCGACCTGCTCCCCGCCGACATGCTCGGCGCCTCCATCTACGATCGCGAGGTCCGCGGTTTCCACTTCCACCCCGGACCCGTTTTCACCCAGCTGCTGCTCGCCGACGAAATCAACCGCGCCACCCCGAAGACCCAGAGCGCGCTGCTCGAGGCAATGGAGGAGCACCAGGTCACCGTGGACGGCACCACCCATGCGCTGCCGGCCCCGTTTTTCGTCATCGCCACCCAGAATCCGGCGGACCAGACCGGCACCTACCCGCTGCCGGAATCGCAGCTCGACCGCTTCCTCATGAGCCTGGCCCTGGGTTATCCGGACCACGCGGCCGAGCGCGAGCTGCTGCTGGGCGCGGACCGGCGGCGGCTGATCGACGCCGAGCCGCCGGTCCTCGGCGACGGCGATCTGGACAGCCTGCGAGCGGCCGTCCACCGGGTCCATGTCGCCGGCGCCCTGGTGGACTACGTCCAGGCACTGCTGCGCGCGACCCGGTACGGCGACCGCCCCGGCGGGCTCTCGCCCCGGGCGGGGCTCGCACTCATGCAGGCCGCCCGGGCCTGGGCGTTCACGGGTGGGGACACCGCGGTGCTGCCGGAGCACGTCCAGGCGGTCTTCCCCCAGGTCGCCGCTCACCGCCTCCAGCACCCCGGCGAGGGACTGGCCGCGGCCCGCGAGCGCTGCGGCGCGCTGCTGGCGGACGTACCGATCCCGTGATCGACCTGCCGCTGTGGGTCCGGGGCTGGCTGCGACGCCGCCACGGGGACACCCGCGCCCGGGTGACGCTCCACTACCGCCGGGTCTACATCCTGCCCACGGCCCAGGGCTGGTTCTTCGCCGCCCTCGTGGTGATCATGTGGCTGGCCGCAACCAACTACCGTCTGAACCTCGGCTTCGCCCTGACCTACCTGCTCGTCGGTATCGGCGTGGCCGCCATGCACCGCAGCTACCGCAATCTCGCGGGCCTGACCCTGGAGCCGGGCAACCCGGGCCCGCTCTTCGCCGGCGGCACCGCACGCTTCCCGGTCACCCTGATCAACGACACCCCGCGGGGACGAGTCGCTATCGTGCTCGACGCCGGCGACGGAGGCGTCGCCGAAGACGTCGGGTCCCACAACCAGACCGTCGTCGGCGTGCCCCGGCCGGCACCCCGCCGCGGCCGCCTGACCGCCGGACGAATCCGCGTGACGACCCGCCATCCCGGCGGCCTGTTCCAGGCCTGGAGCTGGATCGAGCCGGACCGCGCCGCCGTGATCTATCCGCTGCCGGAGGCGCATCCGCCGCCGCTGCCCGCCGGGAGAACCGGCGACGGCGGGGCGGCCAGCGACACCTCGGAAGAGGACTACGCAGGCCTGCGCCGCTACCGCACCGGCGACCCGCTGCCGCGCATCGCGTGGAAGGCGAGCGAGTCCGTCGGCGAGCTCCACACCAAGGTGTTCTCCGGTACCCGCGGTGTGCAGCGCCGGCTCGCCTGGGGCGACGCCCCCGGACTCGCCCCTGAGGCCCGGATCGCGCGGCTCGCCGCCTGGATCGAGATGGCCCACGCACGGGGTGAGGCCTACACGCTGATCCTGCCCGGCTGCTCCCTCGGCCCCGGCCACGGTGAGCGCCACCGCCACGACTGCCTGACCGCACTGGCGCTGCTACCGTTATGAGCACAATCAGCGCCGTCGACCGCCGCACCCTGTTCTGGGCGATAGCCTTGATCGCCGGTGTCCTCGTCCCGCACCTGTTCGCCCTGCCGCCGGCGATATCCACGGCCATCGCCGCATTGCTCGGCTGGCGGCTGTGGATCGGTGTGCGCGGCTATCATCTGCCACGCCGGCTCACCCGTGTGGCCCTGACCGCCGCCGCCCTGGCCCTGGTCGCAGCGCAGTTCGCCACTGTCGTCGGGCCGGAGGCGGGCGTCGCACTACTCACCCTGATGGGGGCACTGAAGACACTGGAGATGCGTGGACGCCGCGATCTACGCATCGTCGCCTACCTCGCGGTGTTCCTTGCACTGACGGCCTTCCTCGATGACGAGTCGCTGCCCATGGGCGCCTATCTCCTGGCGACCGCCTGGGCGGCCACCGCGCTGCTCATTGCCGCCGGACGGGCGACGGGCGCCGGAATCGTCCGGGCGGACCTGCGTACCGCCGGTGCACTCACCGGGCAGGCGGTGCCGGTCATGCTGATCCTGTTCGCGCTCTTTCCACGCCTGCCGGGACCGTTATGGGCCCTTCCCGACGACGGCGGCACCGGGGTCACGGGCATCTCCGATACGATCCGCCCCGGCGACCTCAGCCGGCTCAGCCGCTCCGATGAGGTGGCCTTCCGGGTCCGCTTCCCCGACGGCCCGCCCCCACCGCCCGGGCAGCGCTACTGGCGGGGACCGGTGTTCGCCGCCTACGACGGTGTTACCTGGCGCCGGGGCGAGCGCCCGCCGCGCACGGTCTCCGTGAGCCGCGACGGGCCGATCCGCACCCAGGTGGTCACCCTCGAGCCCCACCGGCAGCGCTGGCTCTACGCCCTCGACCTGCCCGGCGGGGTCAGTGCAGACGTACAGCGCACGCCGGCGCTGGAATACCTCGCTGACGAGCCCGTCGCCTCACTGCGCCGCTACCGGGCTCGCTCCTTCGCCCCCGGACGCGTAGAGCCGGACCTGCCCGCCCGGGTGCGCCGGCGCTACACGCGGCTGCCCCCGGACGCGCATCCACGCGCCCGCGCCCTCGCCCGGCGCCTGCGCGACGGGGCGTCGGGCACTGCCGCGTTCGTCGACGCCGCGCTGGCATGGCTGCGCGAGCGCCCGTTCGTGTACACGCTGAGCCCGGGCCGCCTCGACGGTGATCGCATCGACCGTTTCCTGTTCGATACCCGTCGTGGTTTCTGCGAGCACTTCGCCAGTGCCTTCGCCGTGCTGATGCGTGCCGGCGGGGTGCCGGCCCGGCTGGTGGCCGGGTACCTGGGCGGCGGGCGTCCGGACGGGGCGGATTACCTGGTGGTCCGCCAGTCCGACGCCCATGCCTGGGTGGAGGTATGGCTGCCCGGTGACGGCTGGCAGCGCGTCGATCCGACCGTGGCCGTCGCCCCGGCCAGGGCCAGTGACGGGCTGGCGGCGTCGGTCCCGGCGGACGATCCGGTACCGCTCATGGCGCGCGGCGGCGATGGCGGTGTGCTGCGCGCGATGCGACTGGCTTGGGAGCAGGTCGACGTGATGTGGAACCGCTGGGTGCTGACCTACGGCCCGCGGGCCCAGCAGGGACTGTGGCAGCGCCTCGGCCTGACCCGGCCGTTGACCGTAGGGCTCGGCGTACTGGGGGCCCTTGGCGCCGTTGCGGCCGTCTATGCGCTCTGGGGCCTGCATCGCCGACGGGCGGCGGAGGATCCGCTATCGCGGGCCTGGCGCCGTATCCGCGCCCGTCTCCTGCGCGCGGGCATCCCCCTGGAAGCGGGGGACGGTCCGCATACGGTGGCACGGCGGGCCGATGACGCCGATGAGGCGCTGGGTGCCGTGGTCGCCGCACTCGCGCGCGACTACGTCCGGCTTCGCTACCGCGAACGCGGCGACACCGCCGAGCGTGCCGCGTTCATCCGCCGGGCCCGGCGCTTTCGCGCACGTCCTCTTCGAGGGCGGCGATGATCGCCGGGTCCGCAGCGAGCGTCTCCAGGGTGATGCCGTCAAGCAGAGTATAGAGCTGGCCGGATAGCTCCGACCACAGGTCGTGGGTGAGGCACTGGGCCGCTGCGTCGTCGTCGGCGGCGCCATCGCCACCGGCCGGATCCACGGCGCTAACCACCGCCGCGACGCTGATTCCGGAGGCCGGCCGTGCCAGCCGGTAACCGCCCCCCGGGCCGCGCACACCGGTCACCAGGCGCGCACGGCGCAGCGCGGCAAAGAGCTGCTCGAGGTAGGAAAGCGAAATGCCCTGCTCCGCGCCAAGCTCCGCCAGGCTCGTCCGCCCGCCGGGCTCGCGCAGGGCGAGCACCGTCATCGCCGTGACCGCATAGCGTGCCTTGGAGGTCAGCCGCACCGCCGGCTCCGGTCAGACGCTCCAGCGCCGTGCCAGCGGCCGGTACGCCGGGGGTTCGCCGAGCACCGGCATGAACGAGTGGCCCTCACCCAGACAGTACCGCAGCCAGCGGTTCAGGAACCGGTTCACCTCCCAACGCCAGGCCATGCTGCCCGTCTCGGGCCCGCGACAGTCGCGGCGGAAGCCGCTCAGGCACGAGTCCGGCAGGACTTCCGCGACTCGGGCATCGTGGTAGATGCGGACCCGCAGATCCGGCGTCACCTCGGCGGTATCCCCGCGATGGAAGTGATGGGTCAGCACCACGCTCGTGGTGTAGGCGCAGCGCTCGACCACCCGTAGATGCAGATCGGGGGTGCCGGGCACGCGGGAGACCACGCAGTCGCCATTGCGGTCCGGTTCCGGGAGGAGCCGGCGCATGTAGATGTAGTTGTTCTCATAGAGCTCCATCAGCGCGGCGAAGCTGCGCTCGCCACGGGAAGCCGGAACGGTTTGCGGGGTCTCGATCATCATGTCGCGGATAGTATCACAGCGCCCCAGCGTGCATGTCCCACCGGAGGCCGGCTCCCCCGGCGTCACCCGGGTCGGTGCCGACCGTTGCCGTCCGTCGTCGGCATACGACCACACCGGCGGGCGCTGGGCACCCCGCACCCCGAAGCACCCCGGAGGCCGTACCACTGCCGCACCGTAAGGCGCCTTCGATCAGCTCGCCCTATAGGTTAAGTGGAAAGCCACGCCGTTTTTTAATAAAGTCGCCGGCGCAGCTGCCGGTTATGGATGATCGTGGTCGCGATCTCCTCGATGGACATCGCGGTGGTGTCGGCCATCGGCAGCTTCTCGCGCTCGAACAGGCCCTCGGCCCGGGCGACCTCGTACTGACACTGGCGCAGCGAGGCGTAACGGCTGTCCGGACGGCGCTCCGAGCGGATCCGCGAGAGACGGTCCGGACGGATGGTCAGCGCGTAGAGCTTGCGTCGGTGCGGGCGGATGATGGAGGGTAAGCGCCCGCCGAGGAGGTCCTCCTCCGTGAGCGGGTAGTTGGCGGCATAGATGCCGTACTGCAGCGCGAGGTAGATGCAGGTGGGCGTCTTGCCCGAACGCGAGACGCCGACGAGGATGACATCGGCCTGATCGTAGTGACGCACCACCGCCCCGTCGTCGTGCGAGAGCGCGTAGTTCATGGCGTCGATGCGCACATCATAGCGCTGATTGTCGATCATGCCGTGGGAACGCCCGATGGTATGGCTGGAACGCTCACCGAGCTCCTGCTCCATGGGGGCGATGAAGGTGTCGAAGAAGTCGAAGACCAGCGCATCGACGTGCTGCAGGCGCTCGCGGATCTCCGGGGCGATGACGGTGCTGAACACAATGGAACGCAGGCCGTTGACGCGATTGGCCTCCTCGACACGCCGAACCGCCTGGTCGGCGCGCTCGGGGCTGTCCGTGAACGGCAGCGTAATATGATCGAACTCGTCGTTGAATTGCGTAAGCAGGCTGTGGCCGAGTGTCTCGGCGGTAATGCCGGTTCGGTCGGAGATGAAGAATACGGCGCGTTTTCCTGCCATCCTCGCCTCGCGGGGGTTGGTTGATCGTGCGCGATCACCTTAAACGCGCCGTGGCGCCGGCGGAAGCCCGCGGGGCCCGCCACCGCGGCGTCGGCGTCCCGTACGCAGCCGGTCTGACAATCTGGGAGGCATTACATTGACCGAATACGTTGTCTGGTTCGAGTCCCTGGGCATGCAAGACGTCGACCGCGTCGGCGGCAAGAACGCATCCCTCGGGGAGATGATCAGCCATCTCGCCGCCGCCGGCGTCCAGGTGCCGGGAGGCTTCGCCACCACTGCCGGCGCGTACTGGAAATTCCTTGATGACAGCGGTCTGCGCTCGCGCATCAACGACGAGCTGGAAGGCCTCGACGTCGACGACGTCGAGCAGCTCATGGCCGTGGGCGCGCGGATCCGCAAGATGATCGTGGAGACGCCCTTCCCCGCCGAGCTCGAGGAACAGATCACCGCCGCCTACCGCGACCTCGAGAAACGCGTGGGCAAGTCGGATATGGCGGTCGCCGTGCGCTCCTCCGCCACCGCCGAGGACCTGCCGGACGCCTCCTTCGCCGGCCAGCAGGAGACCTTCCTCAACGTGCGCGGGCTCGACAACGTCCTCCTCGCGATCAAGGACGTCTTTGCTTCGCTGTTCAATGACCGCGCGATCTCCTACCGCGTCCACCAGGGCTTCGAGCACGAGCAGGTCGCCCTGTCGGCGGGCATCCAGGAGATGGTGCGCTCCGACGTCGGCGCCGCCGGCGTGATGTTCACCATGGACACCGAGTCCGGCTTCCGCGACGTGGTGTTCATCACCTCGTCCTACGGCCTCGGCGAGACCGTGGTCCAGGGTGCGGTGAACCCGGACGAATTCTACGTGCACAAGTCCACGCTGGAGGCCGGCCGCCCGGCGATCCTGCGCCGCATCCTCGGCGGCAAGGCCATCAAGATGGTCTACAGCGGCGAGACCGGTCACGGCAAGAGCGTGCACACCGTCGAGGTCGCTGAGGGCGAGCGCAACCGCTACTCCCTCACCGACGCCGACGTCGAGGACCTCGCCCGCCAGGCGCTGATCATCGAGAAGCACTACGGCCGGCCCATGGACATCGAGTGGGGCAAGGACGGCGAGACCGGCCGGCTATACATCCTCCAGGCCCGCCCGGAGACGGTGAAGAGCCGCGACGGCGGCCAGGTGCTGCAGCGCTATCAGCTCAAGGAGCGCGGCCGCGTGGTCGCCACCGGCCGCGCCATCGGCCAGCGCATCGGCGCCGGTCGCGCCCGGGTCGTCGACAGTATCGACGACATGCACAGCGTCGCCCCCGGCGACGTCCTCGTCACCGACATGACCGACCCCGACTGGGAGCCGATCATGAAACGCGCCGCGGCGATCGTGACCAATCGCGGCGGACGGACCTGCCACGCAGCGATCATCGCCCGCGAGCTCGGCATCCCGGCGGTGGTCGGTGCCGGCGATGCCACCGAGCGCATCACCGACGCCCAGGACGTCACGGTATCCTGCGCCGAGGGCGATACCGGCTATATCTACGAGGGCCGCAAGGACTTCGAGATCAAGGAGATCAGCCTGGAGAACATGCCTGATCTGCCGTTCAAGATCATGATGAACGTCGGCAACCCGGACCGCGCCTTCGACTTCGCCCACCTGCCCAACGCGGGCATCGGCCTGGCGCGGCTGGAGTTCATCATCAACCGCATGATCGGCATCCACCCGCGGGCGCTGCTGGAGTTCGACCAGCAGAGCGCGGACATGCAGGCGGTGATCCGCAACCAGATGGCCGGCTACGACGACCCGGTGCAGTTCTACGTGGACAAGCTCGCGGAGGGCATCTCCACGCTGGCCGCGGCGTTCTGGGACAAGCCGGTGATCGTGCGCATGTCGGACTTCAAGTCCAACGAGTACGCCAACCTCATCGCCGGCACGCAGTACGAGCCGGACGAGGAGAACCCGATGATCGGGTTCCGCGGCGCCTCGCGCTACATTTCGGACACCTTCCGGGCCTGCTTCGAGCTGGAGTGCCGCGCACTCAAGAAGGTGCGCGACGAGATGGGACTGACCAACGTCTGGATCATGATCCCGTTCGTGCGCACCGTCGACGAGGGCCAGCAGGTGGCGGACCTGCTCGCCGAGAACGGTCTCAGGAAGGGCGAGAACGGCCTCAAGCTCATCATGATGTGCGAGGTGCCCTCCAACGCCGTGCTCGCCGATGAGTTCCTCGAGATCTTCGACGGCTACTCCATCGGCTCCAACGATCTCACCCAGCTCACGCTGGGCCTGGACCGCGATTCCAGCCTCGTAGCCGAGCGCTTCGACGAGCGCGACCCGGCGGTCAAGGCGATGCTCCACATGGCCATCCAGGCCGCCCGGCGCAAGGGCAAGTACGTGGGCATCTGCGGCCAGGGCCCGTCGGACCATCCGGACCTCGCCCGCTGGCTGATGGACGAGGGCATCGAGAGTGTCTCCCTCAACCCGGACTCGGTGGTGGAGACGTGGCTGTTCCTGGCCGGCAAGGAAGCCCCGACAGGCTGACCCGCCCCTGGCGACAGACCGCGCCGGCCCTTCCGGGGCCGGCGCGCGCCTTATCTCCGTTCCACGGGCCGTATCGAGCCGAACCCACCCGCCGCACAGGCGTATCCGCGACACGCCCGGACTCGATGCCCTGATCGTGCGCATGATCGAGTAGCCTGCTTATAATCACACCCGCCGGCCGCCCCCGCGCGACCGGCATCCGATCGACCGGCATCCGGAGCCACCCATGGACGCTGCCACCACAACCGCCACCGCCCCGGAGCGGACGCACACCGTCCGCCTCACCGGAATGAGCTGGGCCCATTTCCTCAACGACGGCGCGGCCAACTACCTGCCCGGCGTGCTGCCGGCGATCCTGGTATCGCTGAATCTCTCCGTCGCCCTCGCCGGGACGATCATGGCCGCCCTGTTGATGGGCCAGGCGCTGCAGCCGCTGGTGGGGCTGCTCGCCGACCGCCTCGGCGGCCGGGTCATGATCGCGCTGGGACTCGCGGGCTCGTCGCTCGGCGGCGCACTGGTTGGGCTGACCACCAGCTTCTGGACCCTGGTCGCCGTACTGGTCCTGATCGGCATCTCCAACTCGTTCTTCCATCCCCAGGCGCTGGCCGGTGTGCGCCGCCTCGGCGGCGACCGGCCGGGCACCGCAATGTCGGTATTCCTGGTCGGCGGCGAGGTTGGCCGCGGCGTGTGGCCGGCGATCGCGAGCTGGGTCGTCGTGGAGTGGGGTCTGGGCTATCTGTGGGTGCTCGCGCTGCCCGCCCTGCTCACCCTGCCTTTCCTCTTCGGCCTGGCGCCGCACCTGCCTCCGCGCACACCGGACGCCACGCCGATCCAATGGCGTCGTCACATCGGGCCACTGTCACGGCTGGTGGCGTTCTCGGCGCTGCGCTCGCTCGTGATCCTGTCCGTGGTGACCTACGTGCCGTTGATGTGGACCGGTGCAGGCGGCTCGCTCACCACCGGCGCCAGCTTCATCACCGTCATGCTGGTGATCGGGGTCATCGGCAACGTCAGCGGCGGACGGCTTTCGGACCGGGTCGGGCGCCGGCCGCTGCTGATCGGCGCGATGACCGTGTCGGTGGCCATGCTCGCCGCCTTCCTGCTCGCGGACGGCGTGTGGCTCTGGATCGCCCTCGGCGTGCTCGGCATCTGCCTGTTCGCCACCCTGCCGCTGGGTATCCTCATCGCCCAGGACATCCTGCCGGAGAACCGCTCCCTGGGATCGGGACTGGCACTGGGGCTGTCGAACGGCCTGGCGGCGCTGGGCGTCATGGCCCTGGGCCCGGCGGCCGCCGCCTGGGGGCCGGCGGCGCCGCTGTGGATCGCGCTGGCCGGCGGTGCGGTCACCGTGCCCCTGGCAACGGGTCTGCCGGAGCACACGCGCCAGGCCGCCTGACGGGTAACGGCGCCGCGTCGCGGGTACGTACACATCACCGGTAATCGCCGGCCGCCTTCGGGTAGCCGGCCCACCGCTGCGGGCACCCGCGCAGGCCGTGCACCACGCTCCCCCTTCACCGGGCCGTGACACCAGGCGCACGGGCCACGATGATGGGGCCTCAGGGGTCAATCGGAGCCAGTTCTATGCCGCCGGGGCGCCTGCGTCACGGCCTCGCCGCCGTGCTCCTGTGCATAGCCACCGTCAGCAGCGCCGTCGAGACGTTCGCCGTCGACGTCGGCCGCGCGGCCGTGGGCGGCGCCGTCGTCCACGGGGCACGGCTGAGCCACGGGTTGGCCGGCGGCACCCTGACCGTGATCATCGACCGCCTCGACCTGCCCGGGGACCGGCCACCGCTCACGGATGTCCGGATCGACTGTCCGGCAGCGCGGCTGGATGCAGGCCGCCTCACCTGTCCCGGCGCCCGGCTGGGCGCCACCTGGGCACCGGTCGGCACTGTCACGGCCGACGCGGCGGTCACCTGGCGCCGGGACGCCGGCACGCTGGACGTCACCCTGCCCTCGCTCCCGGTCGGCGGCTCCGGCCTTCGGGTCGCGGCACACTACGGGCCGGGCGGCTGGCGGGTGAACGCCCAGGGCAACGGCCTGGCACCGGGCGCCATTCTCGCCCTCGCCGGCGATGCGGTTCGTGGCTGGCAGGCCGGCGGCGGCACCGTCTCGGTCAACGCGACCTTCTCCGGCGACGCCGCCGGTGTACTGCGCACCGCCGGCGAGATCGTGCTGGACGGGCTGTCCGGCGGCAGCGCGAGCGGCCTGCAGGCCGCCGAGGGCGTGGCGGGCCGCCTGTCCTGGGCGGCACGCGGCGGCGACGGCGACTGGTTCGGCCAGACGGAGGCGGCGCTCGACGGCGGGCAGGTCTACAGCGACCCGGTCTTCGTGGACCTCGCCGCCCACCCACTGACCCTGCGAACCGACCTCACTGTCCCCGAGACCCTCGACAGCGTCCATCTCTCCCGGCTGCGCGTAGACCAGCCCGGCCTCGTCAGCGGTCAGGGCACCCTTACCTGGGAGAGCGGCCGGGGCATCGTCGCCGCGGGCGTCACGCCGTTGACCCTGAGCCTGCCGGCGGCCTACACCACCTATGCCCGCCCGTTCCTCACCGGCGGCGGCCTCCCCGAGGTGGGCGGTGACGGCACCGCCACGCTTCGCGCGGCGTTCGCCGACGGGGCGTTCCGGAGCGTGAACCTGCGCCTCACCGGCCTCGGTCTCGACGGTGCCGACTACCGGCTCAACGGGCTCGAGGCCCGGCTGGACTGGCGGGCCGGCGACCTCGACGCGCCTGCGGCGAGCCGCCTGAGCGTGCAGGGGGGCAGCCTCCACGGCGTCCCGGTCGGGGCGTTCGACGCGCGGGCCCTGCTCCACGGCGATGGCGGCAGGCTCCTTGCGCCCCTGCGCGTCCCCATCGCGGACGGCGCGCTGGCGGTGGAGCGGCTCGCGCTGTCCGGGCTCGCCGGCGATAACCCCGCCGCCGCCCTGGACGCGCGGGTGACCCCCATCAGCCTTGGCCCGGTGACCCAGGCCCTGGGCTGGCCGCGGTTCGGCGGCACCCTCTCCGGCGAGCTGCCGACCCTGCGCTACGCCAACGGCACCGCGAGCGTCGCCGGGACCCTGCGCATCGAGGCCTTCAAGGGCCTCATCCGCCTCCAGGACCTGGTACTCTCCGACCCCTTCGGTGTGGCACCGCGGCTCACGGGGGAGATGACGGCACAGGGCCTGGACCTGGAGACGCTGACGACGGCGTTCGAGTTCGGCCGCATCACCGGCACGCTGGAGGGCCGCGTCACCGGGCTGCGCCTGGTGGGCTGGCAGCCTGCCGCCTTCGACGCCTGGTTCCACACGCCGGTGGACGACCCGGTGCCCCACCGGATCAGTCAGCGGGCGATCGAGGCGCTGTCGAGCATCGGCGGCAGCGGTGCGGCCGGCGCCCTCTCCCGCGGGCTGCTCAGCGTGTTCGACGCCTTCGGCTACGCCCGCCTGGGGCTCGGCTGCCGCCTCTCCGGCGATGTATGCCTGATGCGGGGTGTCGGCCCGGCGGAGAACGGCTACTACATCGTCGAGGGTGCGAGCGTCCCCCGCGTGGACGTGATCGGGCACGTCGACCGGGTCAGCTGGTCGACCTTCATCCGCCAGCTCGCAGGCGTGACCGCCGGCGGCGCACCGGTGGTAGAGTAGACCCGACGCCACGACGACGAAGGAGACCCGCCGTGACCGCGATCAAGCGCCTGGGCCTCGTGCCGCTGTTCATGCTGCTCGCCGCCTGTGTGACCATCAATGTGTACTTCCCGGCGGTCGCCGCGGAGAAGGCCGCCGACCGCATCATCAAGGACGTCTGGGGTCCGGAGGACGGCGCCCCGCCGACGCGCGAGCAGGCCCCCGGGGGCGACGACACCCAGGGGCGTGCCCCCGGAGCGGAACGCCCCCTGGCGATACGCCTGCTCGACACGGTGATCTCCCCCGCCCACGCCCAGGAACCCCGCATCGACATCTCCTCACCCGCGGTCAAACGCCTGACCGCGAGCATGGAGAACCGCTTCGCCCGGCTGCGCCCGTACTACGAGTCCGGTGCCGTCGGGCTCACCCAGGACGCCCTGGTCGCGGTGCGTGACCTCAACAGCGTGCCGCTCGCCGCGCGGGGCAGCGTCCGCCAGCTCGTCTCCGCCGAGAACGCGGACCGCAACGCCCTGTACCGGGAGATCGCCGTCGCCAACGATCACCCCGAATGGGAGCAGCGCATCCGCGGGGTCTTCGCCGAGCGCTGGGTGCGCAACGCCCGCAACGGCTGGTACTACCAGAACGACAGCGGCAAGTGGGTCCGCAAATGACCCGCCGGCGGCCCGGCTGACGGGGCCGCCTCCCGAAGCCGCCGCCAACGCCCGTGCCCAATGCACGGGCGTTTTCCTTTCGGCTCCCCGGTCTGCTATGGTGCATTGGTCAGACCAATGGAGGAGAGGTCATGGCAGCGCCGTCCCGTTACCGTGACGAAGATACCCGTTTCTCCGTCGACCGCGACGACCTGATCACGCGGCTCTCGGCGATACTCCCCGGCGAGGGACTGATTGTCCACGAGGCGGGCCTGCGCGCCTACGAGTGCGACGGCCTGTCCGCCTATCGCCAGCTGCCGCTGGTGGTGGCCGTGCCCGAGACCGTCGAGCAGGTTCAGGCCGTGCTCCGGCTGGCCAGCGAGTGGGACGTCCCCGTGGTCGCCCGGGGCTCCGGCACCAGCCTCTCCGGCGGCGCCCTGCCCCATCCGCAGGGCATCCTGCTGTCGCTGGGCAAGTTCAACCGCATCCTGTCAGTGGACGCACAACGGCGCATCGCGCGGGTCCAGCCCGGCGTGCGCAACCTTGCGATCTCCGAGGCCGCCGCCCCCCACGGGCTGTACTATGCACCGGATCCCTCCTCCCAGATCGCCTGCTCCATCGGCGGCAACGTCTCCGAGAACGCCGGCGGCGTGCACTGCCTGAAGTACGGGCTGACCGTGCACAACGTCCTCGAGGTGACCGCAGTGACCATCGACGGCGAGCTGGTAACCATCGGCTCGGAGGCCCCGGACACCCCCGGCTATGACCTGCTGGCGCTGATGCACGGTTCCGAGGGCATGCTCGCGGTGATCGTGGAGATCGCCGTGAAGCTTCTGCCCGAGCCGCCGACGAAATCCGTGCTCATGGCCTCGTTCGACGACGTCGAGCACGGCGGCCACGCGGTCGCGGCGATCATCGCCGCCGGCGTGATCCCGGGCGGACTGGAGATGATGGACGGCCCGGCGATCCAGGCGGCGGAGGACTTCGTCCACGCCGGCTACGACACCGGGGCCGCCGCCATCCTCATCTGCGAGCTCGACGGCACCGACGCCGAGGTTGCCGACCAGCTCGAAAGCGTCCAGGCACTGATGCGCGAGCACGGCGCCACGCGCATCCAGGTCGCCGCGGACGACGCCGAGAAGGCCCGCTTCTGGGCCGGTCGCAAGGCCGCGTTCCCGGCCGTCGGGCGCATCTCGCCGGATTACTACTGCATGGACGGCACCATCCCCCGCCACCAGCTCGCCCACGTGCTCCGGCGCATCCGCGAGCTCTCCTCGGAGTACGGGCTCGGCGTGGTCAACGTCTTCCATGCCGGCGACGGCAATCTCCATCCCCTCATACTCTTCGACGGCAACCGTCCCGGCGAGCTCGAGACCGCGGAGCGCCTCGGCGGCGAGATCCTCACCCTGTGCGTCGAGGTGGGCGGCACGGTCACGGGCGAGCACGGCGTGGGCATGGAGAAGATCAACGAGATGTGCGTCCAGTTCCGCACTGCGGAACTCAACCAGTTCCACGCGGTAAAGCATGCCTTCGACCCCCGGGGACTGCTCAACCCCGGCAAGGCGGTCCCGACGCTGGCGCGCTGTGCGGAATTCGGCGCCATGCATGTGCACAACGGGGAACTGCCCCATCCGGAACTCGAGCGATTCTGAGGAGCATGCCATGGAGACCGGCGAGGACCGGACCGAGTACATTGCCGAGGCCGTCCGCGACGCCGCGGCCGCATCCCGCGCGCTGTCCATCGCCGGCAGCGGCAGCAAGGCCTTCTATGGACGCACGCCGACGGGCACGACGCTGGACGTCTCCAGCCACCGGGGTATCGTCAACTATGCCCCCACCGAGCTGATCCTGACCGCCCGGGCGGGCACCCCGCTCGCGGAGATCGAGGCCGCGCTCGCCGGGCAGGGTCAGATGCTGCCCTTCGAGCCGCCTCACTTCGGTGGCGGCGGCACCCTCGGCGGCGCTGTCGCCGCCGGCCTCGCCGGCCCCCGGCGGCCTTTCACCGGGGCCGTGCGCGACATGGTGCTCGGCCTGCGCCTGGTGAACGGCAATGGGGAGGTCCTGCACTTCGGCGGCGAGGTCATGAAGAACGTCGCCGGCTACGACCTCTCCCGTCTCAACACTGGCGCGCTGGGCACCCTCGGCGTGATCCTGGAGGTCACGGTCAAGGTCCTGCCGCGGCCGGAGACCGAGGCCAGTGTGCGCCTCGAGCTCCCTGCCGAGGCGCTCCACGGCGCCGTCGAGGGCTGGCTGCGCCAGGGCGTTCCGGTCTCCGCCGCCGTTCACGACGGCGAGGCCGCGCTGCTGCGGCTCTCCGGCACCCATTCCGGCGTCGAGCAGGGCCTGGCCCGCGTCGGCGGTGAGGCCCTGGCGGACGCGGCGACGGTCTGGGCCGACTGGCGGGATCACCGCCATCCCTTCTTCGCGCGCACCGACACGCCCCTGTGGCGGATTGCGCTGCCACCGGGGCGACAGCCGGAGGGTCTGCCCGGCGAAGCCGTCACGGACTGGGCGGGCCAGCAGCTGTGGCTACGCACCGACGCCGACGCGGCCGCGGTACGTGGCCCGGTCACCGCCCGTGGCGGCCACGCCGCGCTGTTCGCCGGCGGCGACCGCGACAGCGACGTCTTTCAGCCCCTGTCGCCGGTCCTCATGCGGGCGCACCGGCGCGTGAAGCAGGCATTCGACCCCGGGGCGATCCTCAACCCCGGTCGGCTGTATCCGGAGTAAGCGACCATGCAGACCCAACTCGCCGACTTCATCCGCGACACCGAGGCCGGCCAGGAGGCGGACGCCATCCTGCGCAAGTGCACGCACTGCGGTTTCTGCCTGGCCAACTGCCCCACCTACCGGCTATGGGGCGACGAGCTCGACAGCCCCCGCGGGCGCATCTACCAGGTGAAGCAGGTACTGGAGGGCGCAGAGCCCACCGAAAGCCTTCAGACCCACCTGGACCGCTGCCTCACCTGCCGGGCCTGCGAGACCACCTGCCCGTCCGGCGTCGAGTACGGACGTCTCGCCGACCTGGGTCGCGAGATCGTCGAGCGCGAGGTGCCGCGCCCGGTGTCCACACGCGCGCTGCGCTGGGCGCTGCGCGTCGTGCTGCCGCGACGGCAGCTGTTCTCCGCGCTCCTCGGCATCGGCCGTACGGTACGGCCGCTGGTGCCGCAGCCCCTGCGCTCGAAGATCCGCCCGCGCCGCACCGCCCCGGCCTGGCCGCAGGCGGCCCGCGAGCGCACGGTGCTGATGCTGGAGGGCTGCGTCCAGCCGGCCCTCGATCCCGTGATCAACCCGCAGACCGCGCGGGTCGCCGACGGTCTCGGCTTCCAGGTGATCCGTACGCCGGAGGCCGGCTGCTGCGGCGCCGTCAACCAGCATCTCGGCGACGTGGACACGGCGAAAGACCAGGCGCGGCGGAACATCGACGCCTGGTGGCCCCACGTCGAGGCCGGCGCCGGGGCGATCATCGTCAACGCCAGCGGCTGCGGCGCGCAGGTCAAAGACTACGGCCACCTCCTCGCCGGCGACCCGGACTATGCCGAGCGTGCCGAACGCGTCAGCACCCTGGCCGTGGATCCGGTGGAATTCCTGGAACACTGGCAGGCGGAGCTGCGCCCTGCCGCAGACGCACCGCGGCGCATCGCCTTCCAGAGCCCCTGCACCCTGCAGCACGCCCAGGGCCTCGGCGGCCGGGTCGAGGCCCTGCTGGGGGCGGTGGGCTTCGAGCTGACCCCGGTGGCGGACCCGCACATCTGCTGCGGCTCCGCCGGCACCTACTCGGTGCTGCAGCCAGAGACCGCCAAGACCCTGCGCCAGCAGAAGCTCGATAACCTCAACGCGGGGGCACCGGAGCTCATCGCAACGGCCAACATCGGCTGCCTCACGCACCTGGACGAGGCCAGCGATATCCCCGTGCGCCACTGGCTGGAGCTTGTTACAGTCGAGGGCCAACCCGCCACGGAGGCCTGAACCCAGTCATGGCGAACAAGCGTCTGCCCCTGCTCGTCGAGCCCGAGACACTGGCCGAATCCCTGGACACGCCGGGCCTGCTGATCGTGGACCTCTCGGACGCGGACGCCTACGAGCGCGCCCACATCCCCGGCGCGGTGCACCTGCGCTACAGCGACATCCTGCGCCAGGAAGGCAACGCCAAGGGGCTGATGGCGGACGTGGACACGCTGTCACGGGTCCTCTCCGGGCTCGGCATGCGCTCGGACTGCCACGTGCTCGCCTGCGACAACGAGGGCAACGGGCGGGCTTCCCGGTTCCTGTGGACGCTGGACGCCCTGGGCCACCATGACTACTCCCTGCTCGACGGCGGCATGCGTGCCTGGGTTGCCGACGGGTATGCCACCGAGAGCGGTCCCTCGCCGTCTGTGCCCCCGAGCGAGTATCACGCGGCGCTCGCCAACCCCGATGTAGTCGCGGACAAGGCGTTCATGCTCGAGCATGTGAACGACGACAACACCGTGATCCTCGATGCGCGGTCGCCCGCCGAGTACGCGGGCGAGGACGTGCGCGCGGCCCGCGGTGGGCATATCCCCGGCGCCGTGAACCTGGAGTGGACCGAGGTCATGGATCCCCAGCACGACTCCCGGCTGCTGCCGCCGGAGGCCCTCCGCGAGGTGCTCAAGGACCGCGGTGTGACGCCGGACCGGGAGGTGGTCACCCACTGCCAGACCCATCACCGCTCGGGGCTGACGTTCTTCGTGATGCGCTATCTCGGTTACCCCCGGGTCCGCGGCTACGCCGGTTCCTGGTCCGAGTGGGGCAACGACCCGGACGTGCCGATCACCGCCGGCGATCGCCCCTGATCCCCCGCCGCCCCGGGCGGCCCGTCATCGTCGCGGAGATCGACCATGCGTTCCGTCGCGGACCGTATCCGTCATGCCGTACTCTTCGAGCTTATCGGGGTGCTTATCGTAAGCCCTCTCGCCGGCTGGCTGTTCGAGGCCCCCGTTCACCGCGTGGGCGCGCTCGCCGTGGGCATATCCCTTTTCGCCACGGTGTGGAATTACGTCTACAACCTCGCCTTCGACCATGCCCTGCGCCGGTTCACGGGCCGTGTCTACAAGACCCCGGGCGAGCGCATCTGGCACGCCCTTGCCTTCGAGCTGGGCATGCTCGTGATCACCCTCGTGCCGGTGATGTGGTGGATGGGCTATACGCTGTCGGCGGCCCTGACCATGAACGTCGCGCTGATGCTCTTCTATCTGGTGTACACGTACGCCTACAACCTCGCCTACGATCTGATCTTCCCGATCCCCGTACACCCGCAGGCATGACCACGATATCCGCCATGGACACGCCCGGCGTCTGCGCTATGCTGGGCGGCGTTCCATTCACCCGAGCGGGAGGCCACCGATGAACCGCGCGCTGATCCTCTCCGAGGATGCCGACGTCTATCACGATCTGCTCCGGGATACCGAGCTCCCCGGACTGACGCTCCACGTCGCGACCGACGCCGACAAGGGCCGTGCACTCGCGCCGGAGTGCGACATCATCCTCGGCAAGCCCGCGCTGGTGGCGCAGGTCCTGGACACGGCCGAGCGCCTGAGCTGGGTGCAGTCCACCTTCGCCGGCGTCGACGCCCTGCTCGAGGACGGGCTGCCCCGTGGCTACACGCTCACCGGCGTGAAGGACGTGTTCGGCCCACTGATGAGCGAGTACGTGCTCGGCTGGCTCATTGCCCTGGAACGCCAGTTCTTCGCCCTGCGCGAGCAGCAGCGCGGGCACGTCTGGGCCGAGCGTCAGTACCGCGGCCTCGGCGGGCGGACCATGGGCATCGCGGGCCTCGGCTCCATCGGCCAGCACATCGCCGGCACCGCGAACCACTTCGGCCTCGATGTGATCGGCTACAAGCGCCGCGCGAGCGACGTCCCCGGCGTGCGCCGGGTCTACGCCGGCGACGAGTGGGACCGGTTCCTGGAGGGGCTCGACTACCTCGTGCTCACCCTGCCCGATACCCCGGAGACCCATCACCTGGTGGACGCCGCGGCGCTGGAGCGCCTGCCGGCGCACGCCTGGGTGGTCAACGTGGGCCGCGGGCCGCTGATCGACAGCGACGCCCTCGCCGGCGCGCTTCGCGATGGCCGGATCGCCGGCGCCGTGCTCGACGTCTTCGAGACCGAACCGCTGCCGGCGGACAGCCCGCTTTGGGACCTGGAGAACTGTTACGTCACCCCCCATGTGGCTGCCGAGAGCTTCCCGGAGGACATCGTGGAAATCTTCCGCCGAAACTACGCCAGATACCGGGACGGCGAGGCGCTGGACTATGTCATCGACTTCGCACGGGGGTACTGACCCGGTCCGGACCTTCGCCCGCCAGGCCCAGCGCACGCTGCTGGTGGGCGAATGGTTCGACGCCCTGCGCCTGGGCCAGGGGTCAGCGGTCGCGGACCTCGGCTGCGGCGGCGGCTACGTCGCGCTGCGCGCCGCCGAACGCGTCGGCACCACCGGCACCGTCTACGCCTTCGACCGCGATCCGGAGGCCGTCGAGCTGCTGCGGCGCACCGCCGCACTGCACCAGCTCCACCACCTCCATGCCGCGGTGGCGGATGTCGCCGCGCTCACCGCCCTGCCGGCGCCGGTGGAGGCGGCACTGCTGACCATGGTCCTTCACCACGCCGGGGATCCGGGCGCTTTCCTTGCCCACCTCCGCGGATTGCTGGCCGACGATGCACGTCTGTTGGTGGCCGAGTTCGCGCCGGACGGCCCCGGGCTCGTCGGCCCCGGGCTCGCCTCGCGCATGGGACCGGCGCAGCTGAACGAACTGGCCGCTGCCGCCGGCTTCGACATGGACTGGGTGGAACGTCAGACCGCCGAGCACTGGTTCGGCGTGCTCACGCCGCGCTGACGGCACCGTATCCTATCCGTCCCCGCCGCGCAGCCACGCCACCAGCCCGGCGGTGGAACCGTCCAGATCCTGTCGGACCGCGTCGCTGCCGAGGCAGGCGCGGAGGTCGCCCGCCAGGCGCTTGCCCAGCTCCACGCCCCACTGGTCGAAGGGGTTGATCCCCCAGATCGTCGCCTCGACGAAGATGCGGTGCTCGTAGAGTGCGACCAGCCGGCCGAGGTGCCCAGCGTCGGCGCGACGCATCAGAAGCGTGTTGGACGGCCTGTCCCCGACATGGGTCCTGTGCGCCAGCAGGAGCCGCCGTCGTTCCGGCGCCAGCGCCGCCATGGCCTCCTCTGCCGCCAGGCTCTCCGCATCAACACCACACATCAGCGCCCGGGACTGGGCGAGACAGTTGGCCAGGAGCTCGCGGCGGTGCGCCGGGGCGTCGCGCCCGTCCTCCATGGCGCAGATGAACTCCGCCGGCACCACCTGGGTACCCTGGTGCAGGAACTGGTAGAAGGCGTGCTGGCCGTCGATGGCGGATCGCCCCCAGAGCACGGCCGCGGTGCCGGTCCCCGCCGGGGTGCCGTCAACGGTCACGGACTTACCATTGCTCTCCATCACCGCCTGCTGGAGGTAGGCGGGCAGCCGGCGCAGTCGCCAGTCATAGGGCAGCACGACCTGGCTGGCCGCGCCGAGGACCGTGGTGTTCCAGACGTTCACCAGCGCCAGCAGCACCGGCAGGTTATCGGCAAGGGGCATATCGCGGAAATGCCGGTCCATCGCCGCGCCGCCGGCAAGGAACTCACGGAAGACAGCGGTACCGGCGGCCATCATCACCGAGACGCTCACCGCGGACCACACCGAATAGCGGCCGCCGACCCAGTCCCACAGGGGGAAGCTCCGGCCGACCTCGAGACCGGCGTCGGCGAGTCGCTCCGGATTCCCGGTCACGCCGACGAAATGGTGTGCCAGGGCCGCATCGCGCCCCAGCCGTGCGGCGAACCAGGACAGGGCGGTACCGGCATTGAGGAGCGTCTCCCGCGTGCCGCCGCTCTTGGTCGCAACCACCACCAGCGTGGTCGCGGGATCGAGGCCGGCGAGCACCGTACGCAGGGCCTGGGCGTCGGCACTGGAGACGAAATGCAGCCGCGGACCGTCGTTCTCCGGTGACAGTACGACATCCGCCAGCAGCCGTGGCCCCAGGTCGGAACCACCGATACCGATGTGGATCACATCGGTGAAGACATGGCCATCCACGCCGGTGACCGTGCCGTCCCGCACGCCGGCGGCGAAGGCCTCCATCTGCCCGAGACAGTCCGAAACCGTCCGCGACACCCCCGCGTGATCGGCGATCTCCGGCGTACGCAGCGCTGCGTGCAGCGCCGCGCGCTCCTCTGTCGGGTTGACGACGTCGCCGGCAAACATGGCGTCCCGGCGCGCCGGCACGTCCCGCGCCCGCGCCAGCGCCAGCAACGCATCCAGGGCGGCCGCGTCCAGCCGGTTCTTGGAGAAATCCACCAGCAGCCCGTTCTCACGCCGGCTGAAGCGCTCAAAGCGTTCAGGATCCGCCTCGAAGAGCGCGTCGATACGGCACTCGACGAGCCGTCGGTGATGGGACGCCAGCTGCTGCCATGCCGGGTCCTGCTCCAGTGGGCGCATCGGTCCCCTCCTGCTCCACGTGCCCGGGCCGGCGCTCACCGCGTGCGGCCCGGGAGGTGACACTACGTATGAGCGGGCCAGTATACCGGCGCTCCGCAACAGCGTCCGGATACCGCCGGACACACCGCGATCATGACCGCGGCGACGCCGGGCGACGACACCCGGCACCCGGGCGCAACGGCGTCAGGGACGGTTCGTCGTCGGCGTATCCGGTGACGGCCGGACGCGATCGCGGCCGTGTGCCTTCGCGAGGTTCAGCGCCTGGTCGGCGGCGCCGATGAAGACGTCCACGCTGGGGTAACACCGGCCGGCATCCATGTGCGCGGCCACGCCGATGGACGTGGTGATATGGAAGGGGCGCCCCTCGCCATCCTGGTGGGCGACCGCGGCGACCGCGCTGCGCAGACGCTCGCAGACCGCCATTGCGTCGCTCAGCGTCGTACCGGGCAGCAGGACCAGGAACTCCTCGCCGCCGTAGCGAACGACGAGGTCGCGCTGGCGCAGCCGTGCCGCCATCAGCTCCGCGACGCCCACCAGCACCTGGTCGCCCACCTGGTGGCCGTGATGGTCATTGACCGACTTGAACTGGTCGAGATCCACGAAACCGATACTCAGCGGCCAGCCGCTCTCGGTGGCCAGCGCGAACTCGTGCGCCATGCGCTCGTCGAAGTAACGCCGGTTGTAAACACCGGTCAGCGGGTCGTGGTTCGCCACCTCCTCCCAGTGCTTCGCCGTACGCTCGAGCTCATGGAAGCGCCGGCGCTGTTCGCTGGTCTCCTGCAGGAGCTGGAGATTGCGCATCATCAGCATCTCGCGCGCCTCCTCGATCACCCCTGCCGCCACCCGGGCCGACGGCAGCCGGGTATCGAACAGCCGCGCCGCCTCCGGCAGGCCCTCCCCGACACGGTCGATCACCGCGGCAACGGCGTCCCCGCCGAGCCCGAGCCACACCGATGCGGCATCCGCAAGCCGCGCCGAGGATTCCGCACGGTCACTGTCATGGAGGAACAGGTCGGCGATACGGCCGGACAGGGCCACACAGCGCGCCAGCTCCCGGTCCTCGTCCGGAATCGCGTCGGTTTCCGGGTCGTGGCTGCCGAGCACGGTGTTCACGAGATAGCGGGGCAGCCCCCAGCGCTCCATCAGCCAGGCGCCGACCGCGCAGTGACCGGATTGCAGATGGACGGACTCCAGTGCGACCAGGGCATCGTGGGTATCGGCCTCCGTCACCAGGGGCTCATAGAGCTCGGGGACCGCGACCTCCAGTGCCAGGATGCCGATGTCCTGGAGCAGACCCGCGAGGAAGAACTCCTCCTTGCCCGGGTGGCCGATCTCCTCGCCGAGGATGCGGCAGGCGGTGGCGGCGATCAGCGCGCGGCGCCAGACCAGCCGCATCGCGCGCCCGTCGCCGCGCCCGCGCAGGGCGTCCGCGAGCGAGAAGCTCAGCGCCAGCGTCATGGTCGTGTTCAGCCCCAGCACCATCACGGCCTGGCGGATGTTATCGCTGCGCCGGCGCTGACCGTAGAGCGGGGAATTACTCACCCGCAGGATCCGGCTCGCCAGCGCCGGGTCCTTGACCAGCAGCGCGGCAAGGTCCGCGATATCCACTTCCGGATCGCGCCCCATATCGATAATGCGGGTCGCGATGCCGGGCATGGTCGGCAGGTGTGGGCAATGCTCCAGCGCGGCCTCGGTATCAGGCGTCATCGGCCCTCCCGGTGCCGTGGCCGGCATGGACGCAGTCGTATCGGCGAGGACGTGCGGTCCACGGTGACATCGCTGCTCACAGGACTCCCTCGGGTCGGCTCAGGATCGCTGTTGTTATTATTCTCCCCACGCGGCGGGATACGATCTTCCACACCCCGCCCATGATGCCCTCAACGATACCACCGGGAACGGCGAAAATGGCAGAGTCACATGCAGCGGATCGTATCCGCCTGACACAGGGCGCCGGCCGTGTCCGGGTCCTTCTGGACGGACACCGCCTGGCAGACAGCACGGACGTAATCGAGCTCCACGAGACCGGTTACCCGGTGCGCTACTATTTCCCCCGGGCCGGGGTCGAGATGGGGCTTCTGACACCCTCCGCAACGCGGACGCACTGCCCGCTCAAGGGCGAGGCGGAGTACTTCGGCGTCCGCACGGGGTCCGCCGTGGTAACCGACGGCGCCTGGAGCTATCCCGCACCGCTGCCGGCGATGGCGCCCATCGCCGGCCGCCTGGCCTTCGATGGGGAGCAGGTGCAGATCGTCACCGCCTGAACCGGCGGTGCCTCACAGCCGGGCGGTGAAACCGACCGGTCGCGTCGTGCCGCCCTTCTCCGAAACCTCGTCGACGAGCTCGCGATAGAGGCGTTCACCGTCCACCGGCTCCCCGAGCAGGTGCAGGCGCTGAGCGACCGCCTCGAAATCCCCCGGCGTGAGCGCGTCGAGCTGGCGCAGGGCGTCAGCGAAGCGTGCGGCCTCGCCCTCGCCGCCCAGCGCCGCAAGGGTGGCGTCGAACAGCCGCTCGCGCTGCCCCGGCGCGAGGGGATCGAAGCGCAGTTTGAGGGCAAAACGACGCATGCTCGCCGGGTCCAGGTTCGACTTGAGGTTGGTGGTGGCGATAAAGACGCCCTCGAACGCCTCCATCTGCGTGAGCAGCTCGTTGACCTGGGTGACCTCCCACTGCTGGTGAGCGCCGCGCCGGTCACCGAGGAAGCTGTCCGCCTCGTCGAGCACCAGCACCGCGTCCATCTCCGCCGCCTCCATGAACATGGCGGCGATGCTGCGCTCGGTCTCGCCCACGTAGGAGCCCAGGATGCTGGAGGCGCGCCGCACCATCACCTCGCGGCCCATGCTCTCGGCCAGATGCCGGGCGAAAGCGGTTTTGCCCGTGCCTGGCGGACCGTAGAAGCACAGGCTCGCGCTCGGCCGCGCGATCAGACCGTCACGCAGGGCGACCAGGTCGCGATTGGCGTTGAGCAGGCTCAGATCGAAGGGCACGATACCGTTGCGTCGCCCGCCGGCGGGCTGACCGCCGAGCAGCAGCGAGGTCTGGCGCAGCACATTCTCCACGGCCACCGCCTTGGCATCCGTCCGCCCCGCCACCCGCGCGGCCTTCGCGATCGCCGCCGGGGTGTTATGCTCGTTGGCCACCACCCGCTCGAACACCGCATGGGGCAGGTCCAGCCCGCCCATGTGGGCCTCGGCGATACGCCGGCGCACCACCGGCGGCACGGAGCGGAAGAACAGCGGATAGTCGAAGCGGCGCAGGTGCGCACTGTCCACCCAGCCGAGGTCGTTCGCCACCCACACGCAGGGCACGGTGTTGGACTCCAGCAGCTCGTTGATCCACGCCTTGCTGCCGGCGCTGCCCGTGCCGTCGTCGTCGCCGCTTTCCACGGCGATCATCGGCGTGGCCGCCAGGGCGTCATCGCAGTCGTCGAAGAGCACGGCCACGGACTCGCGCCCGGCCAGCAGGCGCTGGCAGGCCTTGAACGCCCGCAGCCGCATGCTCGCCTTCAGTGGCACACCGGCGCGCGTGGTGGTCGGCACCTCGTAGAGCGTCAGCCCCGCCGCCTGGGCCACCGCACGGGCGAACTCGGTCTTGCCCAGCCCGGGCTCGCCGTGGAGCAGGACGTTGCAGCCCGGGGTGTTCTGAGCCGCCGAGGCGACGAGGTAGTCCGTGATGATGGCCGCGTCCCGCCGCAGGTGCGGGAAATCCCCCACCCCGAGCTTCGGCGCGGGGCTCACCCGGCCGAAACGCTGGACGATATCGTCGATGCTGCTGTTGTCCTCGAACAGGCTGTCCGCCAGCCCCTCGACCAGGGAGATCTTGGCCTCCAGCGGGCAGCGCATGCCCTGTACGCGCACGACACCGGAGGCGACCAGCGCCGTCTCGCCCTCGACGCTCGCCAGCGCGTCACGCTGGGCGACGCCGGAGAGTTCGCGGAGCAGGCCCGCGAGCTGGCGGTTGTTCACGTCCGTCGCCACCATGCCGAAGGTGTCCTCGAAGGCCGGCTCGCACTCGATCAGCGCGGCCAGTACCAGCAGGACCTTGTCGGCGTCGGAGAGCTCCAGGCGCTCATCCAGGAGCTCGATGTTACGGAAGAGCGGACTGTCCGGATCGAGCCGCCCGTCCGGCCCCTCATGGCTGGCGAGCTGCCGGCGCAGACTCGCTTCGGCGCGCTCCGCGCGGACCTCACCGGGGTCATCCTTGTCGCCGGCCCAGGTGTCCGGCAGACCGAGATAGCCCTGGAAGGCGTCCGCATCCGCGATGTGCAGCGCGCTCGTGTGCCGCAGCGACTGCGGCCAGCCAAAGAACAGCGCCATGCGGATCAGCCAGCTCGCCCCGAGGCTGTGATATTCGTCGCGATCGTAGCCCTGGTAGTCATTCAGGTCGCCGACCGTGTCGTCGGCCCGGGTGCTGAGAAACGGCAAGTCGATCATCGATCCCCTCAATGCGCATCGGCGGACCCGACGCGTCAGCGGCAGGTCCTTCACCCGCCATGATGCCACACTCCGTCCAGTGCGGGCTGTGACCTGTACCCCCACGGATTTTGGGTCGTGACGCGCGGAATCAACCGCCTGCAGCCGTCCGGAACGGCAATGCGTCGTCGCCCGGGCTACACGCTTCGACGCCGGTCCCGCCAGAGGCGATAAACGGTGAAGAGATTGGTGACGAGGATCAGCGACTCCGCGGTCACACCACCGATGGAGCCCGCAAGGGCATTGCTGAGTATCCAGCAGGAAGCGGCGAGCGCCAGCCACAGACGCATCGCGATGCCCCGCAGCATGAACATCCCGTAGGTCCCGGCCAGTCCCGCGGCCAGCGCGGGCGCATCCTGCCAGCCCTGCCAGGTGGGCCAGGCAACCACGGCGGTCGCGGCGAGAATCGCGAGCATCACCAGACGGTGCCGGTAGTATCGCCGGACCAGCACCACGCGCAGCACAACCAACAGGGTCACGGCCGCCGCGACCCAGCTGCGGAACAGCGCGAACTGCAACGCGAAGGCGACATTCGCGGCGATCAGCAACACGAACAGCCGGTCGTCCCGACGGCTGGCGAAACCGGCAACGCACAACCCGAGCGCGACGAGGCTGACGAGCTGCCCGGCAATCCAGCGCACCCCCGGATCCGCCGTCAACATGCGGCATCCCGGGCGGCCGGGAACGTTTCAATAGGTAAGGCCAACGGCGGGGTCCCTGCTTGCGGACCGTGCAGGGTAAACGCCGCGCACGCCCCGTTGCCAGCCGTGACGCCGGCGGGGCCGCCCCTGCCACTCTCCCCCGCGTATAATCCGGCGGGCCGTCGCCTTCGGAGCCTCTGCGCGAGTAAACCGCTATCCGCACCGCAGGCGATGCGGCTCAGGGGTTCCGTGGCGACGAATGAGCGGTTCAGGAACGGACGGGGCCGTGTCCACCGGACAGTTCCTTTGCCGCTTGGCATGGCCGGTAGCCTGCCACCCGAGGGGTCCGGCGTTGCTACCGTGACACGCTCGGTGGCGGTACCGGCCCGCAGCCTTCCGTTCCGCTATGCACCGGGACCACCGGGAGCCGTTAACAGCTCCTGTACAAGCCGGGCAACCAGTACCCCCGCCGGCATCTCCCGGCACAGCGGCGCGCCCTGTCCCGCCCAGTTGGGGGAATAGGCTGTGCTCCCCGCCGCCCTCGCGGCCGCATGGAGCTGTTTGGCCGCATCGTAGGCCAGCGGGTAATCGGGGACGCTGTCGTCGTCGCAACGCCCGATCTCATCCTGGAAAACACCGGCAACCCCCCGTGCCGGACGCCCGGATATCGCCCGGGTAACGGCCGTGCGCGCCGCGGAATCACTCCGCAGCGCCGTTCGGTGGGCCGCCGTCGCCGCGGATTCGGGACACGGGATGAAGGCGGTGCCGAGCTGGGCCCCTACGGCACCTAGCGCGAGCACGGCGCGTATACCCGGACCGTCCATAATCCCGCCCGAGGCGATCACCGGCACGGACAGCCGCGCGACAAGCCGTCTCACCAGAGGCATGAGCCCCAGGGCCTCGTCCTCTCCGGCGTCGAAATTGCCCCGGTGCCCGCCCGCCTCGATACCCTGTGCGACCACCGCGTCCGCGCCAGCCGCCTCCGCCGCCCGCCCCTCCGCGGGGGTGGTCACCGAGATCAGCACTCGTCCGCCGTAACCGTGGATGCTTCGGACGATATCCACACCAGGCACGCCGAAATGGAAGCTGACCACCGGAGGCTGTTCCTCACACAGCATGGCCACCATCGCCGGATTGGCGTCGATCGGCACATAGATCTCGTCCAGGGACTCCGGCACCTCCGCGTGCTGCGCCTCGAAGTGCGGGCGCAGACGCTCGAGCCAGGCGCGGGTCACGGCGGGTCGGTTCCGGGGCCGGGTATGGCAGAAGAAATTCACGTTGAACGGCTGCGCGGTCAGGGCACGCAGCTCCCGGATCTGCCCGCGGGCCTGTTCGACACCGCTGCCGCCGAGCCCCAGCGAACCGAGACCGCCGGCCTCGGCCACCGCTGCCGCCAGCGCCGGCGTGGACACGCCGGCCATCGGTGCCTGGACAACGGGGTACGGGACCCCGAAGAGGGCGCGGAACGCCGCCGATTCCATACTGTTCATGCCGTCCTCCGGTGCATCGGCCCCACGTCGCACCGAACGCTATCCGGGTGAGCAGTCCACGGCAAATGAAAGGTAACGATGGCCGCAATCACGGTCCGTGATCCCGCAGGACCGCACCCTGACGGCGGCGCCTGCGCCGCCGGGTCGGCCACGACACTCGGGCATTACCGGCACCGGGTCACCGGTACCACCCACGGAACGGTACGGGGGGTCGCCCGCCTAGCCCTGGACCTGCCAGCTGCCGTCCGACTGACGGCAGGCGGTGCCGTACACCGTCTCCGGACGGCCGCCGATGGACGCCTCCATGGTGTACTCCCGACACGGACCGCCACTGGTCTCGTAGGTGCGTGTGGGGGTGACGACGTACTCGTTGCCGGTATCCGGATTGCGCCAGGACGATGGCACCCCCGTGCGCACGTTCTCCAGCGCCGCCGCCGTACGGAGCCGGTCGGTCTCGTCCACGGAGCGTCCGATGGAGCCGCCGATCGCCGCCCCCGCCAGGGTGCCCACGATGATCGCGGCCGTGCTCGCGTGCCCGTGCCGCTCCACCTGGCTGCCGAGCAGCCCACCCAGCACCCCGCCGATCACCATCCCGGACTGCTCCTGGGTGCCCTGGTAGTTCGCGCAGCCGGACACCCCGAGGGCCCCGGCCAGGATTACACCGATAACCCGCTGTCTCACCGCTACCTCCCGCCGGCCCACGCCGGGTGCTGCCGCCACAACGCTTCCCAGCCGATGCTAGGCCGGTGATGGGCAGAGGGGATTGACGGCGGTCATGAACACGGAAAGAAACGTTGTCCCGGCACGAGGCAGGTGCGCGCGGCGCCACCAGGGTCCGCAATGTGCCATACCCTGGCGCGTAACGGATCACTGAAGCCGTGCAGAACGGTCACATCGTCTTACGGCAGGCTCAGTCTCGCCGTTCGCCCGCCATCCACCGTGTACACCTGTCCCGTGATGAAGCCAGCCTCCTCGGCCGCGAGGAAGGCGACGAGGGCGGCAACCTCCTCGGGGATACCGGTTCGGGCCAGGGGGTGGATCCGGCCAATATCCCGGCGGAACGCGTCCGGGTCTGGCGTGTTCTCGATGAAATCGACGTTCAGCTCGGTATCGATCCAGCCGGGAGCAACCGCGTTACAGCGAATGCCCTCCCCACCGTGATCCACGGCGACGGCCCGGGTCAGCCCGTGCAGCCCGGCCTTGGAGGCGGAATAGGCCGCGTGCCCCGGGTTGGAGCCCAGGCCCTCTAGTGAACCCGTGTTCACGATGCTGCCACGGGCCTCACGCAGGTGCGGCAATGCGGCGCGGATCGTCAGGAAGGGTGCGGTCAGGTTCACGGCAAGCGTGCGATGCCAGTCCATCACGCTCATCGCCTCGATCCCCGCCTCCTGCATAATGCCGACGTTGTTCACCAGGACGTCGAGTCGCCCGGCACGCCGAATCACCTCGTCGACGACCCGGCCGGGCCCCTCCGGGTCCGTGAAATCGGTCGTTATTCCCTCGAATTCCGCGTCCTGCCCGCGCTGTGCCGTGAACACCGTTGCCCCTTCCGTGCTCAGGCGCCGCGCTATCGCGCGCCCGATGCCGGAGCGGCCTCCGGTAACGAGCGCGACCTTGTCCTCGAATCTCCGCATAAGCGCACACTCCCCTGAACAACCGCGAACAGATGGCATACCGTCCATACACCCGCCGCTCAAACGGCGGCCCTGTCCCGCATCAAGCAAGGATGCCGGAACGCTCCGTCTCAATGGGGGTGCGGGAAAGTCTCTGGAAACGGGGGTAAGACGGGATAGTGGCGGAGAGGGAGGGATTCGAACCCTCGGTACCCAGTAGGTACACACGCTTTCCAGGCGTGCTCCTTCGACCGCTCGGACACCTCTCCGTATTCTCGCCCCGCCGGGCTGCTGCCGACGAGGCGCTAAAGGGTAAACGACTCGGCAGGCGAGATCAATTACCCTGCCCGGGATCGTTTCCGCCGCGACCCGGGCCGTACATCGACACCGGAAAGGGCGTGACGTTACCCCCCTCGGCGTCGGAGATCTTGGCGTGGCCCTCCTTCTCCACCTCGTCGACGCGGATGATGGAGTGCATGGGGATGAAGCTGCGCTTCACGCCGGCAAACTCACTCTTGAGCTTTTCCTCGGAGGGGTCAACGACGACCTGGGTGTGCTCGCCGAAGATGAGCTCCTCGATCTGCACAAAGCCCATGATGCCGCCGTCGCCCACGCTGTGTGCGTAGAGTTCGTAGACCTTGCCCTTGTTGTGGAAGATCACGCGATAGATGGTCTTGCTCGCCATGGCATTCCTGCTCTCGATGAGTCCGCGCAATGGTCGCGGACGATACCACATGCGCGCCCGGCAGGCGCCCCGTCTGCGTTCGCCCCACCTCCTGCCGCCACTCTGCGCCAATACACCGGGGGAGGGAACCGCCCTCGCCGTCCCGGCGTTAGCCTGGAACAGCGACGGCGTTTTCCGGCACCCGCCGGCTCAGCCGAGGTAGACACTCGCCCTCGGATAACGAAGTAGCCGGGTCGCCGGCGTGGCGAGCACGAAGCCCACCGACAGCGGCCCCACGCGCCCGAGGAACATCAGCGCCATGATCACCCACTCGCCGAAGGTGTTGAGCTCCGGGGTTACCCCGCGGGACAGCCCGACCGTGCCGAAGGCGGACGCCGCCTCGAAGGCGATGTCCAGGAACGGCAGATTGTGCGTGGCCACCAGCAGGAACGCACCGATCATCACCGCGAGCAGCCCGATGAAGGTCAGCGCGAGGACCTTGAGCACGTCCTCCGCGCCGATGGTGCGGCCGAAGGCCACGGGCTCGTGGCGCCGGCGCAGAAACGCGCCGGTCGCGAAGATCAGCACCATGAAGGTGGTGACCTTGATACCGCCGGCCGTCGAGGTACTGCCACCACCGATGAACATCAGCGAGATCATCATCAGCGCGCTGGCATCCGTGATGCCGCCCATGTCCACGGTATTGAACCCGGCGGTACGTGGTGTCGTGCCCTGGAACCAGGCCGCCCACAGGCGGTCGCCGGTATGCGCGAGCCCGCCCAGGGTCTCCGGATTGTGCCACTCCAGTCCGGCGAAGGCGGCAACCGCCCAGACGTTGAGCGCGATCGTGCCGATCAGCATCAGCTTGGTATGCAGCGACAGCCGGCGGATGCTGCGTCTCGCGAGCAGCTCGTTGACCACGGCGAAGCCGAGCCCGCCCGCTATGTAGAGCGCCGGGATGGTGAGGTTCACCACCGGGTCCCCCGCCCACTGCGCGAGGCTGCCGTGGAACAGCGAGAAGCCCGCGTTGTTGAACGCGGAGATCGCATGGAAGGCGGCGTTGAACAGCCCATCCCCCCAGCCCTGAACGGGCACCCAGCGTGCCGCGAGCAGCAGCGTGCCCACCAGCTCGAAGAGGATCACCTGCAGGAAGATCACCCGCACGAGGCCGACCACGTCCCCGATGGAGGTCCGGTTGAGGTCCTCGCGCAGGAGCATCTGGTGGCTCAGGCCGATGCGGTGCCCGAGGGCGGAGAGCGCGAGTACCGCAAAGGCCATCACACCGAGGCCGCCGAGCTGGATGAGCACGGCAATGACCAGCTCGCCGAAACGCGTGAAGGTCGCCGCCGTGTCCACCACCACCAGGCCGGTGACGGTCACCGCCGAGGTCGCCGTGAAGGCGGCCTGCTGCAGGCTGATCGGCCGTATGGTCGCCCAGGGCAGGCTCAGCAGTACCGTGCCGATCACGATCAGGGCGAGAAAGGTGACCGCGAGGGTGAGCGGCGGCGGCAGCCGCACGATGCGCCGCCGGCGGCGCGAGGGCGGCCGCTGGAAACGCATCCAGTGCCTCATAGGATGTCCGCGAGAGCGCGGAGGTGCACCTGCTTGCCAACCACGACCAGCCGGTCGCCCTCCCGCAGGGCGGTGACGGTCTTCTCGTCGCGGATCAGCTCATCGCCGCGCTTGAGTGCGAGCAGCTCGATACCGAAGCGCTCTTCCAGCTCGAGATCACCCACCGTGGAGTCGGTGACGGTCTCGCTCAGCGCCAGCTCGACCACGAAGTAGTCGCTGCCGAGGCTGATGTAGTCCAGCACGAACGGGTAGTTGAGCGAGTAGGCCACGCGCACGCCGATCTCGAACTCCGGGTGGACGATGCGGTCCGCCCCGAGCTTGCTGAGGATGCGGTGGTGTGCCGGGCTCTTGGCCTTGACCCACACCCGCGGCACGCCGAGGTGCTTGAGCCCCAGCGTGCACAGGATGTTCGACTCCAGGTTCTCGCCGATCGCCACCACGGCGGCGTCGAAGTCCCCGAGGCCCAGCTCCTCCAGGGCGCGCTCGTCGCGCACATCCGCGGAGACGATGTGGGTGAATTCCTCGGCCAGGGTGTTCACCCGCTCCTCGTCCTCGTCGACCGCCAGCACCTCGTTGCCGAGCTCCTCGAGCTGCTGCGCCACCGTGGTCCCGAAGTTGCCCAGTCCCAGCACGGCGAACTTGCCGTGTCCTGGCTTGACGTCCGGCCGTCCGGACTCGCGGCCGTTGCCGCCGGTCTTTTCCTTCGCCATGCCGCCCCCGTGCCTCAGTGCCAGACGCTGACCACCACCGAACGACGATGGCCGTGCCGGCGGTGCTCCCACAGATAGATGCCCTGCCAGGTGCCCAGCGCCAGCCGACCGGTACTCACGGGCACAGTGAGCCCTGAATTCGTGAACACGCTGCGCAGGTGGGCGGGCATGTCGTCCGGGCCTTCCGCGTCGTGCACGTAGGCCGGATCGCCGTCGGGGAAGAGCCGCGCCGCGACCGTCTCGAGGTCCCGGCGCACGGAGGGATCGGCGTTCTCGCAGATGATGAGCGAGGCGCTGGTGTGGCGCACGAACACGTGGCAGAGCCCGTCCCCCGCGCCGGCCTCGGAGACCACGTCCGCGACGCGGCGGGTGATCTCCACCGTGCCACGCCCGCCGGTATCGAGCGCGAATTCCTGCTGATGCATCGACCCTCCCGGTCGTCCACCGCACCTGCGGCGCTGAATGACTGACCCGCTAGGCGCCGCGCACGCGGCTGCTACGCGGAATCCCTTACGTAATGAACCGAATGGGCGCGGCCCGCCGTGCCCACCATGATTACTCCCGAGCGTCGCGACGGCAACGCCGCGGTGCGAAACACCCGACAACGCGCAAGAGGAGACACGTTATGTCCACCACCAACCGCTACACCGCCCTCGGCCTCGCCGGCGCTTTCGCCCTAGCGTTGAGCGGTGCCGCGCTCACGGGCACGGCCGTCGCCGCCGAAAAGGACA
The DNA here is from genome assembly GCF_041949875.1 of Arhodomonas sp. KWT2. NCBI lineage: Bacteria > Pseudomonadati > Pseudomonadota > Gammaproteobacteria > Chromatiales > Ectothiorhodospiraceae > Arhodomonas > Arhodomonas sp. KWT2. The sequence continues at coordinate 33,579 of NZ_JBHFPQ010000033.1, read as the reverse complement.
TGGTCAAGTGCTACGGCGTCGCCAAGGCCGGCCAGAACGACTGCAAGGCCGGCCCCGGGACCACCTGCGCCGGGACCTCCTCGGTGGACTACCAGGGCAACGCCTGGAAGCTCGTGCCCGCCGGCACCTGCGAGTCCATGGCGCTGCCCGGCGGTCGCACCGGCAGCCTCGAGCCACTGGACCGGGACGTGCCCGCCAAGGGCTAACGCCGGCCGGTCAGGGACGCCGCTCATGGAGGCAATCATGTCCGAAACAGCCACGCGGACGTCCATGATGCCGCCTGCGGACCCGATGCCGGCGCGAGCCGGCGTCGGGCTCAAGGCCCGGCATTACGCGAGCGTCGTCGGCGAGCGCCCGGACGTGGGCTTCTTCGAGGTCCACGCAGAGAACTACATGGGCGCCGGCGGCCCACCCCACGCCTGGCTTGCCGCCGTCCGCGAGCGCTACCCGCTGTCCGTGCACGGGGTGGGGATGAACATCGGCGGCGAGGGCGCCCTGGACACCGCCCACCTCGCCCGCCTCCGCGGCGTGGTGGACCGCTACGAGCCCGCGCTCGTCTCCGAGCACCTGGCGTGGTCCGGTCACGGCGGCGCCTATTTCAATGACCTCCTGCCCCTGCCCTACACGCGGGAGACACTGGTCCGCGTGATCGACCGTGTCGACCGGGTGCAGTGCACGCTGGGCCGGCGCATCCTCATCGAAAACCCGTCCACCTACGTGTGCTTCGGCGGCGATGAAATGGACGAGGTGACCTTCCTCAGCGAACTCGCGCGGCACAGTGGCTGCGGCCTGCTGCTCGACGTGAACAATGTCGCCGTGTCGGCGACAAACCACGACCACGACCCGGCCGCCTACATCGACGCATTTCCCACCGGTCCCGTTGACGAGATCCATCTCGCCGGCCATGCCCTGGGCCACGACGACACCGGCGCCCCGTTCGCCATCGACAGCCATGACCGACGGGTCGCTGACACGGTCTGGGCGCTCTACGAGCGCACCCTCCTCCGCAGCGGTCCAGTGCCGACACTGATCGAGTGGGACGGCGACGTCCCCGAGTGGCCGGTCCTCCTCGACGAGGCGCGGCGGGCCGACACCCGGCTCACCGACGCCCCCCGGGAGGCCACCTCATGAGCGCCTCTGCAACCCTCGAGACAGCGCTGGCCAGCGCGCTGCGCCGTCCGGGCGCACCCGCCCCCGCCGGCGTGACGCCGCCGGGACGGCTCGACATCCACCGCAACAACATCCACGTCAGCCTCGTGGAGGCATTGCGCGAGGCCTATCCGGTCACCGAACGACTGGTGGGCGAGGCGTTCTTCCACGCCATGGCGCGGACGTACGTGGCCGACGAACTGCCGGACTCACCGGTACTGCTGGCCTACGGCGCCGGCTTTCCCGCGTTCATCGAGACCTTCCGCGCCGCCGCCGGACTGCCGTACCTCCCGGACGTCGCCCGGCTCGAACGCGCCAGACTGGAGGCCTATCATGCCGCCGACGCCGACGCCCTTGCCCCGGAGGCACTCTCCAATGTGCACGCGGACGCCCTGACCGGCCTGCGGCTCACGCTGCACCCGGCCACACGGATCGTGGCCAGCCCCTGGCCGGTAACGTCGATCTGGGAGACGAACACCCACGACGAGTCCGTCCGCCCCGTGGATCTCGGCAGCGGCGGCGGCACCGCACTGGTCACCCGGCCCGTCCTCCAGGTGTACACACAGTGCCTGCCCGGCCGGGCGGACGTGTTCATCCGCGCACTCGATACGGGCCAGAGCCTGCCGGAGGCCGCGGGAACCGTGGCCGAGGCGGACGCGTCCTTCGACCTGGCCACCGTGCTTCAGGCGCTCCTGACGACCGGCGCACTCGCCGGCTACCGCCTCGACCCGTAAGCCTGCAAGGGAGGGAGACCCCATGCGCGTCGCGACTGCACCGATCGTCACCGGGCTGAACCGGGCCTCGCGGATACCCGGGGTGATAAGCACCTGGCTCGGCCGGCTGCCGGCGAGCGTGCCCCAGCTCGTGCTGCGCCTCACCATGGCAATCCCGTTCTGGCAGTCGGGGTTGACTAAATTCGACGGGTTTCTCCAGCCCTCGCCCGGCGCGGTGTGGCTGTTCACCAACGACTTCCGCCTGCACATCCTCGGCGGGACGTACGCCTACCCTTTCCCGGCGCTGATGGCGACCCTCTCCGGCATCGGTGAGCTGGTGTTCCCCGTCATGCTGGTCCTGGGCCTGGGGACCCGCCTCGCCGCCGCCGGGATGCTTGCGATGACCGCGATCATCCAGCTCACGATCCCGGACGCGTGGCAGGCCTACCACCTGCCCTGGGCGGCGATGCTGCTGGCGATCATCGCCCACGGACCGGGGCGGATCTCTCTGGACGCCGTCGTGGCGAGCCGCCTGATGCGGTCCGGCTGACCGGCCGCCGGTATGCCCGCCCCCCCGCTCGGTAGTAGGGTAACGGGTTTAGGGGCAGTCACGACGGGCATGATGTACGGCTGGGAAGGCAAACCCTTTGCGCAGATAGAGCGGCTCACGCGTCGGCGCGATCCGCAACGCTATCCGGTAGCCGCGGTAACCAGCGATGGCGAGAGCGAGGTCATCGAGTGGTTCCGCAACGTCGCAGAGCTGCAGCAGTACCTGGTGCGCATGGAGCCCCAGCGCTGGGGCGTCGAGGGCGGCACGCTCATCGAGCTCAAGACGGAGCTGGAACGCGCGCTCACGCCGCTGTCCGTCGCCGGCCTGGCCCCGGCGCTGCGCGAGGCCTACAACAACGCGCTCGACGGACGTTTCCGCATCATCTGGTGGGGCACGCTCGAAGAACTGGTGGAAGGCGGCACCGGCTGGCCGGCCTCGGTCCTGCGGGCCGCCGGTGCCGAAGGGCTGAACGACGACGACCGCCGGGTCCGCGTGCTGGAGTGGCTGGCCTCGCACCGGCCGGAGTAACGCTCCCCGACCCATCGTCAGGTCCGGGCACGCGGATCCGGGGCTGGACACCGGAGACGGGCGATACCCGGCCGCGCCTACGGGACCCTGCACACGAGCGCCGCCCCGGCATGCGCAGCGACACCACCTCTGGATCAGCCACCGGTGGCGTACGGCATCCCGCTGTGCCGACAGGCGCTTGGTCCACCTCTCCGTCCAGCAAACCGGACGACGCCACCGCAGCCGTAGCCGTCGTTTGCGAGGGGCAACCGAGTTACCGCTCCCGGCTTGCTCCGTCTGCGTTGGTGCTGGCAGAACGTACGCACATCGGGGTTATGTCGCGGTTGTAAGGTCGGCCGCTCAAGGCAGTCGACGTTACCAGCGCCGCAGGGCGGGATGTTGGCTGCCAGGAGCAGCCAACCTACAACACTATGGGGCTCGGGTAGGTCGGTCGCTCCTGGCAACCGACGGCCGATCGCCGGGCAGAACCTGGCGGTTGCGGGGAACCGGCAAGCCGCGTAGGCATGGACACGGCGCGTGGCCGTAGCCGACCTACGGGCAAGGAGCCCTGGGAGGACATCGCGCGACACCCCGGCTCTACCCGATCACCGTCGGCCGACAGGACCATAACACCGAGCCGCATCGATATCGTGACACCCGCCCACGACGGTCACACCACGTAGGTCGGGCGCCGTAGGCGTGCGACATCCCGATCCCGGCCGCGGTGCCCGTCGCACACCGTCCGTGGCCGCGCCCGATCCACGGCTCCCGCCCTTTCCCCGGGCCACCGCCACGCGGACGGCGTCACGGCGGTCAGGTCTGGTAGCGGGCCTTCCACTCCTCGTAGGGCATGCCGTAGATGTCCTCCCGCGCCTGCTCGTAGTCCATGCCGACGCCGCGTTCCTCCGCGGCGGCGAGATACCACTTGGACAGGCAGTTGCGGCAGAAACCGGCAAGATTCATCAGGTCGATGTTCTGGACCTCGGTGTGCTCGCGCAGGTGTGCCACCAGCCGGCGGAACGCCGCCGCCTCCAGCTCGGTACGGGTCTGTTCGTCCACGCTCGCCTCCTCACGCGCCGTGCTGTTCGTCCCATTCGTCCCTGCCGGCCGCCGCCAGCCGTTGCGCGAACACGTCCGCGGGCGCCGGTCTCGCAAGCAGGAACCCCTGGAGGTAATCGCAGCCCAGGCGGCACAGGTGCTCCGCCTGACCGGGCGTCTCCACGCCCTCGGCGATTACCTCCAGACCGAGATTATGGGCCATGGCCGCGATCGTCGAAACGATCTGCGCATCGTCGTCATCGCGCTCCAGATCCTGAACGAAGGCGCGGTCGACCTTGAGCGTATCCACGGCGAAGCGCTTGAGATAGGCGAGCGACGAGTAGCCGGTACCGAAGTCGTCCAGTGAGAGGTGAACGCCCAGGCGCTTGAGCCGCTGGAGCGTGGCGCTCACCGCATCCCCCGACCCCATCAGTACCGTCTCGGTGATCTCCAGGTGCAGCCGGTCCGGCGGCAGCCCCGATGCGGCGAGCGCGGCGCCCACCCGACGTTCGATACCGCTGGCGTGAACCTGATGGGCGGAAAGGTTCACCGACACCCACAACGGCGCCGGGCCCTCGCTGTTCCAGCGCGCAGCCTGGCCGCAGGCGTGGTCGAGTACCCAGTCGCCCAGCGACTCGATCAGTCCCGCCTCCTCCGCGAGCGGTATGAACTGCTCCGGCCCGAGCAGGCCCTCGTTGGGATGATGCCATCGCACCAGCGCCTCCGCGCCCACCACCCGACCGTCCCGCGCCCGGGCGATGGGCTGGTAGTGGAGAACGAGCTCGTGCTCGTCGATGGCCCGGCGCAGCTCGCTGCGCAGGCCGAGCCGGCGCTGGGCGCTCCGGGTCAGGTGTGCCGCGTAGAAGCGGTAGGTCTGACGCCCCTCGTTCTTGGCCTGGTGCAGGGCCGCATCGGCGTTGCTGATGAGCGTACCGGCGTCGTCCACCCGGTCGTCCGGGAAGATGCTGATGCCCACGCTCACCCCGAGGAGCACCTGCTCACCGCTGGACAGCCGGATCGGCTCGTCGAAGCACTGGATGATGCTCTGGGCGATGACCGCGACGCCGTCGGTACCGGGCGCCGTCTCGAGCATCACCGCGAACTGGTCGCCGCCGAGCCGGGCCAGCGTGTCCTCGTTACCCAGCCGCGAGCGCACGCGTTCGGCAAGCGCGCACAGTGCCTCATCGCCAGCCGCGTAACCGAAGCTGTCGTTCACCACGCCGAAGCCGTCCGGGTCGATATAGAGCAGCGCCACCCGGTGGCCATGGCGGCGGGCCCGGCTCAGGGCGTGCTCGAGTCGCAGGTTCAGGAGCTGGCGATTGGGCAGCTCGGTGAGCGGATCGTAGTGGGCGAGCTGTTCCAGCTCCGCCTCGGAGTGCTTGATGCGACTGATATCGGAGAACACGCCGACGTAGTTGATCAGCGCGCCGCCGCCGTCGCGCACCGCGGTGATCGTCAGCCACTGCGGATAGATGTCACCGGACTTGCGCCGGTTCCAGATCTCGCCCTGCCACTGGTCATGATCGACGAGCTCCTGCCACATACGGTCGTAGAACTCGCGGTCGTGGTGGCCGGAGGAGAGAATCGCGGGCGTCGCCCCGCGCACCTCCGCCTCCGAATAACCGGTGATCTCGGTAAACGCGCGGTTGACGCTCTGGATCCGGGTCTCCGGATCGGTGATGGTCACGCCCTCACGGGTCGAGGCCAGCACCCGCGCGGCCTGACGCAGCCGCACGTCGGTACGCCGGCGCTCGGTTACGTCCCTCGCCACCACCGCCACCGCCGCAGTCCCGTCCAGGTCCACCGCGCTGAGGCTGACATCCAGCCAGCAGACCGAGCCGGAACGCCGCTGCGCGGGCCACTCGAAGCGCTGGGGAGCGCCTTCGGCCGCCGCCGAGAGCCGCCTGCCGAAGGTCGCCGGGCCACCGCAGCAGCCCTCCGCGCCGAGTCCGGCGAAATCGAGGCCCTGCGCCTCCGCCGCGGTATAACCGATGAGCTCACCGGCCGCGGGATTGAGCTCCAGGACCTCGCCCTCCCCGGCGGAGAGCAGGAACACCGCATCCTGAACCGCCTCGAAAACCGCCGGCCAGCGCCGGTCATGCCCTCGCTCACCGTCGGTGGCCCGCACCGGCCGCAGGATGACGAAGTAATAGTGCCGGCCATCCGCCTCCTCGTGGAAACCCGACACCGTGACCCGCACCGGGCGCTCACTCCCGTCGCGGCAGCGCGCACCGAGCAGCCAGCCCGACCCACCCCCGCCGGCGGTGACATCGCCGGGCGCCAGGGCAGTGAGGTCGGTCACCGCGGCCCCGGTGTCGCTCGTACCCAGATGCGCGCGGATATCGGCACCCCGTAACGCCCCGGGGCGCTCCCAGAACAGCGCGGCCGCGGCCGTATTGAGACCACGTACCCGGTGCCCGCCGTCGATGAGCACCGCCGCCTCCGGCAGTGCCCGCATCATCGCCTCGACGCGCGTAAGCCACTCGCTACGCGCCATGCCGTCGCGGCTCCCTGTACAAGGTGTTGTATCTCCTGCACGCACCGGCGTGCCGAGTGCCATTACCGCCCCCGGCGGGAGACGTACGCGACGCCCCGCCGATAGATCCCCCATCCGGTCCGCAACGCGGGCCGCAACTTGGAAGAATACTAACCTGATCGTCCGTATTACACCTCCGGACGACCTTGGTTGATCCTCGTCAGTCGTGTCGCCGCATACACAGGGGGACCGGGGGTGGCCTCACCACGACATTGCTCGCGTTTTGCGTCATCGGGCCGCGCCGGTGTGAACGCGCATTGCCGCCCGCCGAACCGCTAACGCACGCCAATACCCCCGGGACGCCCGACGCGAGCGACCGCGGCGGGACCGGCGGCACACAGGCAGGGACCGCGCCCCGGCGACCGCTTGGCACCGCAGGTGCCGCAGTGCTGTGACCCGCGTCACGTGAGGCGCTATCATGTCGCGGCAATCCAGGCTTGCCGCCGATGCCGGGGCGCACGGAGTCCGCCGGACCGCGGCGAAGGAAACGAGGATGGAGCTGGACCGATACCTGCAGCTGATGCCGAAGCACAATGCCTCGGACCTGTTCTTCAGTGCCGGGGCGCCGGTAGGGATCCGCATCGACGGGCGCATCCGGGCAATCGAACCGGACCGCAAGCTGGCCGCCGACGAGATCGAGCGGCTCGCGCACTGGGTGATGACCGAGCCGCAGCGCGAGGAGTTCGAGCGGGAATACGAGATCAACCTGGCCTACTCGCCCCGGGGGCTCGGGCGCTTCCGCGTGAACATCTACCGCCAGCGCGGCTCCGTGTCGATGGTGATCCGCTTCATCACCCACGAGATCCCGGACCTGGAGGCGCTGAACCTGCCCACGCGGCTGCGCGAGCTGGTGCTCGAACCCCGCGGGCTGGTACTGGTGGTCGGCGCGACGGGCTCCGGCAAGTCCACCACCCTCGCCTCGCTGATCGACTACCGCAACACCCAGCACTCCGGCCACATCCTTACGGTAGAGAACCCCATCGAGTATCTCTACCAGCACAAGCGCTGCATCATCGACCAGCGCGAGATCGGGCTGGACACTCACTCCTACGAACGCGCGCTGGCCAACGCGATGCGCGGCTCGCCAGACGTCATCCTCATCGGCGAGATCCGCGAGCGCGAGACCATGGCGCACGCCCTCGCGTATGCCGAGACCGGCCACCTGTGCCTGTCCACGCTGCACGCGAACAACGCCAATCAGACCCTGGACCGCATCCTCAACTTCTTCCCGGAGACGGCGCACCACCAGCTGCGCAACGACCTCTCGCAGCACCTCTGCGCCATAGTCAGCCAGCGTCTCATCCCGGCCCGCGAGGGTGGGCGTGTGCCGGCCGTTGAGATCCTGCTCAACACCCCATATGTCTCAGACCTCCTGGAGCGCGGTGAAATCGACGAGCTCAAGGAGGCGATGAAGCAGGGCCTCGAAGACGGCATGCAGACCTTCGACGAATCCCTCTATCGCCTCTACGAGGCAGGCCAGATCACCCGCGAGTCGGCGCTGGAGCACGCCGACTCGCGCAACGACCTCGGCCTGCGCATCCGCCTCGGAGACGGCGGCGGCGACCTCGGCGAATGACCCGTAGCCGGCGGCGTCCATGACACCGCCGCGCCACCCGCACCGAACACGGCCGCGAGGATACCGATCACTCATGAACGCCAGCTCTAACGACCGCGCCCGCCGACTCCTCGACGGTGACGCCCCCCTGATGCTTCGCGACAGCCACAAGGGGCTGGAGAAGGAAAGCCTGAGGGTCACCCGCGACGGCACCATCTCGCAGACCTCCCATCCGGCCTCCCTCGGCTCGGCGCTGTGTCATCCGTGGATTACCACGGACTACTCGGAGGCGCTGCTGGAGTTCATTACCCCGCCGTATCCCACGACCCGGGAGACCGTTTCCTTTCTCACCGACGTCCACTGTTTCACCTACCACAACATCGGTGACGAGCTGCTGTGGGCGACGAGCATGCCGTGCATCGTCGGCGGCGAGGCGAGCATCCCCATCGCCGAGTACGGCCGCTCCAACGTCGGGCGCATGAAGCACGTCTACCGCCACGGCCTCGACTGGCGCTATGGCCGCGCCATGCAGGCCATTGCCGGCATCCACTTCAACTACTCGTTCAGCGACGGCTTCCTGGCCGCCGTGCAGGCCGCGGACGGTGACACCCGGCCGGCAAAGGAATACCGCTCCGGCGCCTACTTCGCACTGATCCGCAACTTCCAGCGCTACGGCTGGCTGGTGCCCTACCTGTTCGGCGCCTCGCCGGCGATCTGCCGCTCGTTCACCCACGGGGAGAACCTGCACTTCGAGACCATGGGCAAGGGCACGTTCTACGAGCCCTGGGGCACATCGCTGCGCATGAGCGACATCGGCTACAAGAACAAGGCACAGGCCGGGCTGTCGGTCTCCTACAACGACCTCGACAGCTACGTGCGCGACCTCACCGCCGCCATCTCCACGGAGGATCCGGAGTACGCGCGCATCGGCACCCATGTCGACGGCGAATGGCGCCAGCTCAACACCAACATCCTCCAGATCGAGAACGAGTACTACAGCTTCGTTCGCCCGAAGGCGGTGGCGAACTCCGGCGAGCGCCCCACCACGGCACTGCGCCGCGCCGGCGTGGAGTACGTCGAGATCCGGGCACTGGACCTCAACCCGTTCGAGCCCGTGGGTGTGGACGTGCCCCAGCTGCTGTTCATGGAGACGCTGCTGCTGTTCTGCCTGCTCCAGGACAGCCCCCCCATCGACGCCCACGAGCAGGGACGGATCAACCACAACCAGGGACTGGTGGCGCGCAAGGGCCGCGAGCCGGGGCTGGTGCTCTACCGCGGCGACGGCAGCGAGGTAACCCTCACGGACTGGGCCCGCGAGCTCTTCGACGCCCTGGCGGCGCCTGCACGCATGCTCGACGCCCACACCGCCGACGCCCCTTACACCGCCGCCCTCGCGGAATACCGGCGGCGCGTCGAAGACCCGGCGCTGACCCCCTCCGCGCGGGTGCTCGCGGAAATGCGCGAGCACGACGAGGACTTCATCGAGTTCGCCATGCGGGTATCCCGCGCCCACGAGCACACCTTCAAGAGCACCCCGCTCGACCCCGGGCTGGCCGAACGTTTCGAGGCGGCATCGCGGGAATCCCTCGCCGAGCAGGCGGCAATCGAAGCGGACGACACCGTCTCCTTCGAGGACTACGTGGCCCACTACTTCGGCCACTGAACGGCCCCAACCCGGACCCATTTCATCCGGGTTCGGGTTGATTCAAATCATGGATATTTCCGTCCGTCCATGAGTCAAGTGCCATATATGTCGGCTGCATATCCTTATGTGGCGCATATGTCGCATTATCCCCAGCCCCTCCCCGCTAACCTGAGTTCACGCTGAAGACGCGCCGGCACAAGCGCGCCCCGCGGCGGCCCCCGTGCAACCGCCCGCGGAAGAATACGCCCACCCCGTGGACAACCCGCGTGAACGGAGGGGTCGATACTTGGACATCATCACCTTCATCGCCGACAACGTCGACGTGCTGGTCAACCGCACGATCGAGCACATCGCCCTCGTGGCGGTCGCCGTCGGCCTGGCCGTCGCCACCGGTGTGCCGATCGGCATCGCCATTACCCAGAGTCAGCGCGTCGCCAACATCGTGCTCTACATCGCCTCCATGGTAATCACCGTCCCGTCCATCGCGCTGTTCGGCGTGATGATCCCGATCCTCTCGACCATCGGCCAGGGTATCGGCTACGTGCCGGCGGTGATCGCCGTACTGCTCTACTCGCAGCTGCCGATCATCCGTAACACCTATACCGCCATCAACGACGTCGACCCGGCCCTGCGCGAGGCGGCCCGGGGCGTGGGCATGAGTCCGATGCAGCGGCTGCGCATGGTCGAAATCCCGCTGGCGGTTCCGGTGATCATGGCCGGCGTGCGCACCGCCGTGGTCATGAACATCGGCGTGATGGCCATCGCCACCTACATCGGGGCCGGGGGCCTGGGGACCTTCATCAGCCGGGGCATCAGCCAGACCGATCCGCGCCAGCTCATCGTCGGCGCCGTCGCCGTGAGCCTGCTCGCGATCGCCGCCGACTTCGGCCTGCTCGGCCTGCAGCGGCGGCTCACGCCGCGCGGGCTGCAGCGCGCCGGGGGCTGAACAACGACAAGGGGAGCCGAATGATCCGCATCGAGAATCTGACCAAGGTCTTCGAGACGCCGGAGGGACCGGTAACCGCCGCCGACCACATCACCATGGACGTGCCGGACGGTGAGATCTGCATCCTCCTCGGCCCCTCCGGCTGCGGCAAGACCACCACGCTCAAGATGATCAACCGCATCATCGAGCCCACCTCCGGCCGGGTGTCCATCAACGACGAGGACACCACCGGCATGAACACCACGGACCTGCGCCGCAGCATCGGCTATGTAATCCAGCAGATCGGGCTATTCCCGAACATGACCATCGAGGAGAACATATCGGTGGTGCCGCGACTGCTCGGCTGGGACCGCAAGCGCACCCGCGAGCGGGCGCGGGAGCTGCTGGACATGGTCGCCCTCGACCCGTCCGCGTTCATGGGCCGCTACCCCGGCGAGCTCTCCGGCGGCCAGCAGCAGCGCGTGGGCGTGATCCGCGCGCTCGCCGCAGACCCGCCGGTGCTGCTGATGGACGAGCCCTTCGGCGCCATCGACCCGATCAACCGCGCGGTGATCCAGGACGAGTTCCTGCGCATGCAATCGGAGCTGAACAAGACCATCCTCTTCGTCAGCCACGACATCGACGAGGCGATCAAGATGGGCGACCGCATCGCCATCTTCCGCGCCGGTCAGCTCGTGCAGTATGACCGCCCGGACGACCTGCTCGCCCATCCGAAGAACGACTTCGTGGAGAGCTTTTTCGGCGAGGACCGCGCCCTCAAGCGCATGCAGCTGGCCCGGGTGCGCGACGTCATGGAGGACGACGTACCGGTGGTCCGCCACGACGATGACCTCCGCCGGGCCCTCGAGCTCATGGACGAGCGCGGCTACCACTACGCCATCACCCTGGTGAACGAGCACCACCAGCCGGTGGGGATGGTCATGCGCTCCACCGCCGAGACCCGCCGCGGCAAATGCGGCGAGCACTATTACGGCGTGGATGCCCTCGCCCACCTGGACGACGACCTGCGCAAGGTCGCCTCGCTGATGTTCTCCCACGACACGACCTGGCTGGCCTGCGTCGACGAAGACGGGCGCCTGGCGGGCACCCTCACCCAGCGCGGGATCACCCGCTACCTGGGCGCGACCTACCGGCCGCAGGAGTAAGCCATGCTGTTGCAGTCACCGCAGAGACTCTTCTACGGGACCGCGCTGGTGGTGATGTTCCTGCTCGGGGTGTGGACCGAGGGCAGCGGGTTCATCGACGAGTTCCTCTACTACCGCGGCGATATCACCTACCTGCTCGGCCAGCACATCGAGCTGATGCTGATCTCAGGGGGACTGGCGATCACCTTCGCCGTGCCCGTGGGCGTGCTCCTCAGCCGGCCGCGCTTCGCCCGCGTGGCGGAACCCGCGATGCAGGTACTCAACATCGGCCAGACCATCCCGACCCTGGCGGTGCTGGCGCTGTCGATGACGCTGCTCGGCATCGGTCGCGTCCCTGCGATCTTCGCGCTGTTCGTCTACACCATCCTGCCGATTGCCCGGAACACCTACGCCGGGATCAAGGCGGTGCCGCCGCACATGAAGGAGGCCGCCGCCGGCATGGGCATGAGCCCCACCCAGATGCTCCTGCGCGTGGAGCTGCCCAACGCGCTGTTCGTGATCTTCGCGGGCATCCGCATCGCGCTGTCGGTGAACGTCGGCACCGTCCCGCTGGCGTTCCTCATCGGCGGTGGCGGGCTCGGCGAGCTGATCTTCACCGGCATCGCCCTGGACCGGCCCGTGATGATGCTCGCCGGCGCCATCCCCACCGCCGCCCTCGCCGTGGTGGTGGACATGATCGTCGCCACGCTGGCGTTCCTTACCGTTCCCAAGGGGGTCAATCCGCTGCGAAACCCCGCCTGACGATACCGAAGCCAAACAGGAGAACCACCATGCTACGCAAGCTCGTTACCGCCACCGTCGCCGCCGGGCTGCTCGCCCTCGGCAGCAACGCCGCCGCCGAGATCACCGTCGGTGGCAAGGGCTTCACCGAACAGCTCCTGCTCGCGTCCATGACCACCCAGTACCTCAAGGCCGAAGGCTACGACGTCGACAAGCGCGACGGCATGGGCTCCACGGTGCTGCGCAAGGCCCAGACCAACGGCCAGGTCGACCTCTACTGGGAGTACACCGGCACCTCCCTGATCACCTACAACAAGGTGGAGGAGGACCTCGGTCCCGAGGAGACCTACGAGCGGGTCAAGAAGCTCGACGCCGAGAAGGGTCTGGTCTGGCTCGAGCCGTCCGACGCCAACAACACCTACGCGCTCGCCATGCGCGAGGACGACGCCGCCAAGCGGGGCATCGAGACCCTCTCCGACCTCGCAGACGCGGTCAACGACGGCAAGGAGATGACCATCGCCGTGAACGCCGAGTTCTACGCGCGGCCGGACGGCTTCAAGCCCATGATGCGCGCCTACGGCTTCCGCGTGCCGCGCGGCGACATCAAGCGCATGAACTCCGGGCTGACCTACTCCGCGCTCAAGGAGGGCGAGGTCGACGTCGCCCTGGTATTCGCCACCGACGGGCGTATCCCGGCGTTCAACTTCCGCGTGCTCGACGATGACCGCAACTACTTCCCCTCCTATGCGCTCACTCCGGTGGTGCGCAAGGACACCCTGGAGGCGAACCCGAAGCTGCGTGAACAGATGAACGCCCTGTCCGCACTGCTCGACGACGACACCATGGCGGCCCTGAACGCCCGCGTGGACGTCGACAAGGAGAGCATCGAGCGGGTCGCGGAGGACTTTCTCAAGAAGCACGACCTCATGTGAGGTCCGCAACCGCAGCGGCGGACCGCCGGTCCGCCGCCCTCACCCGCCGCGAAGACCGACCCACAATCGTGCCACCACGCCGGAGCACCATGACCGCACAGACCTCTCTCCTTGCCGGCGCGGCCCAGATCAACTGCGCCCTCGCCGAACCTGACACCAACCTCGACCGGCACCTGGAATGGATCGCCCGGGCGCGGGCCGGGGGCGTCGGCCTGCTCGTCTTCCCCGAGCTCTCGCTCACCGGCTACGGCCTCGGACGCCGGGTGCCGGACGTGGCCATGCACCGGGACCACCCCCGCCTGGTGCGGCTCGCCGAGGCTGCCGACGGGATCACGGTGGTCGCCGGGTTCATCGAGGCGGCCTCCCCGGGGGAGTACTACAACGCCGTGGCGGTCGTACGTGACGGCGAGCTGGCCGCCGTGCACCGCAAGCTCAACCTGCCGACCTACGGCGGCCTCGAGGAAGGCAAGCACTTCCATGCCGGGCGGGGGCTTACCGAGGTAGCGCTGGACGGCGGCTGGCGCGCCAGCCCCCTGATCTGCGCCGACCTCTGGAATCCGGGACTCGTGCACGCCGCCATGCTCGCACGCCCGGAGGTGCTCATCGCGCCGGTGAATTCGGCCAGCGGGATTGTCAGCGAATCGTTCTCCAACGAGCGCAACTGGCTGACCAATATCACCTTCTACGCCATGACCTATGCCACGCCGGTGATCATGGCCAACCGCTACGGCCCGGAGGGCGACAGCCACTTCTGGGGCGGCAGCCGGATCCTTGACCCGCGCGGCGAGGTCCTCGCCGCCGCCGACGACGGCGAGGCGCTGGTGACCGCGCAGCTGGACCGCGAGGCCATCGCCCGCGCCCGCTACGACATGCCCACGCACCGCGACGCCGACACCCCGCTGGTGCGCCGGCTGCTGGAGTACGGTGACCGATGAGCACCGACGATATCGCCGGCTGGGCCCTCGGCCTGCGACCGGGCGACCTCCCGCAGGCCGCGCTCGCGGAGGCCCGGCGCTGCCTGCTCGACACCCTCGGCGTGGCCGCCGGCGCGACGTGCACGCGGCTGGGCGGCATCGTCGCCGCGTTCGCCCATGCCCAGATGCCCGGCGCCGTACCGCTGCTGTTCAGCCCCGGCACTGCGTCCGCCGTCGGCGCGGCGCTGCACGGCGCCGCCCTCACCGACGCCCTGGACGCCCACGACGGCCAGGTGCTGACCAAGGGCCACGTCGGCGCCGCCCTCGTCCCCGGCCTCCTCGCCCTCCCGGACGCCGCCGCCGTCGACGATGGCGAGCTGCTCACCCGTATCGCCGCGGGCTACGAGATCGCCACCCGGGCGGGCATCGCGCTGCACGCCACCGCCCCGGACTACCACACCTCCGGCGCCTGGAACGCCCTCGGCGTCGCCGCCGTGGCGGCGCGGGCCCTCGGGCTCGACACCGCGGCCACCGCCCACGCCCTGGGCACGGCGGAGTTCTACGGCCCGCGGAGCCAGATGATGCGCTGCATCGATCACCCCACCATGGTCAAGGACGGCTCGGCCTTTGGCGCGATGGCGGGCGTGAGCGCGGCCTTCCTGGCGCGGGAGGGCTTCACCGGCGCCCCGGCCGCAACCCTCGACGACCCGGCAGTGTCGGAAATCTGGGACGACCTGGGCCAGCGCTGGCGCATCGGCGAGCAGTACCGCAAGGCCTACCCGGTCTGCCGTTGGGCCCAGCCCGCCGTGGAGGCCGTGCGCAGCATCGCCGGGGAGATCCCGGGGGACCCCGCGGCCATCCGCCGCATCGTCGTGGAGACCTTCCACGAGGCGGGCCGCCTCGCGGTGGCCGCCCCGGCCACCACCGAGGAGGCCCAGTACAGCCTGCCGTGGTCGGTGGCCTGTGCCCTTGGCGGCGGCATCGGGGCGGCCGACGTGGCCGACGCCGCGCTGGATGACCCGGCGCGCCGTGCGCTCGCCGCACGGGTAGCGGTGACGGAACGCGAGGACCTCAACGCCCGCTTCCCCCGGGAACGCTGGGCCGCGGTGCGGATCGAGTGCACGGACGGCCGCGTTATCGCGAGCGTGCCCTGCGAGGCGCGCGGCGACTGGGAGCGGCCGCTCGGCGACGACGAGCTCGACGCCAAGTTCCACCGGCTCGCCGCCCCCGTGCTCGGCGCCGCCCGGGCGAACGCACTGGCGGAGGCCGTCCATGGCCTCTCGCCGGGCCGGCACGGGGGAGCTGCAGCGGTTCGCGCCCTGACGGAGGCACCGTGATCACGTGGCGCCACGATGGAGCGCTACCGCGCCGGTGCGGTCGGCGCGGTCACGGTCTCCACCCCCTCGGTGTGGGCGATCGAGCCCATCAGGGCGTCCACGAACGCATCCGTCGCCGCCGGCAGCACACCCGGGGCGCGGTGCAGCTCGATATCCACGTGGGGCAGCGCCGGCAGGCCATGGCGCGTATCGAGGATGCGGCAGCCCTCGGGCACGGAACGCGGGGTCTTCACCGTCACCGCGAGCCCGGCCTGCACCGCCAGGTTGATCCCCGTCGGGCTCTGGCTGGTGTACACCACCCGCCAGTCCCAGCCCGCCCGGCCGAGCGCGGAGAACGCCTGCGCACGATAGGTGCAGCCCTCCGGGTTGACCGCCATCGGCAGGGGCGCCCCCACCGGCGGCACGAAGCCCTCCGCGGCCACCCACACCAGCGGCTCGCGGGCGACCACCTCGCCGGTCTTGGTATGGCGGTGACGCACGGCCAGGGCGAGGTCCAGCTCGCCCTCCTCCAGCCGCCGGATGAGCACCGGACTCATCTCGCAGATGACCTCCAGGTGGAGCTCCGGGTGGGCGCGGGTGAAGCCGGCGAGCACCTCCGGGAGATACGCGAGCGCCTGCTCCTCGGAGAGCCCGAAACGCAGCTGCGACGCCTCCGCACCCTCGCCCACCGCGCCCACCGCCTCCTCCTGGAGCCGGAGGATACGCCGGGCATAGGGCAGGAAGGTGCCCCCGGCCTCGGTCAGCCGCACGGAGCGGCTAGTGCGCTCGAACAGCGCCTCCCCCACGCGCTCTTCCAGGCGCTTGATCTGCAGGCTAACCGCGGACTGGGTCCGGTTCAGCCCCTTGCCGGCCGCGCTGAAACCACCACTCTCGGCGACCGCGATGAAGGCACGAAGGAGTTCAGTGTCCATCGGAAACGCCCTATCAATGATATATCGCAATCGAACATATTAAATTAAATCGTTTCACTTATCGATTCACCATCCCTAGCCTGATTCACGAATCCTTGCAGAGGACGAGAGAGGACCTCCCATGAGTGTCGCCAAAGAACAGATGAAGCAGACCGACGGCATCGACGCCATCATCGACCTGGAGCGCCACCCGATCCACGACCTGGACGGCGAGGCCGGTCAGGCGCTGATCGAGCGCTGCCGCGCCCAGCTCGCCGACGACGGGTGCGTCGTGCTCAAGGGCTTCATCCGCCCCGAGGCGCTGGCCGCGATCCGCGACGAGACCCGCGAGCTCGCCCCGCGGGCGCACTACAACGAGACCCACACCAACCCGTACAACTCCGACGGCGATCCGGCGCTGCCGGACAACCACCCCAAGAACGTCTTCGGCGACCGCACCAACGGCTTCGTCGCCGGCGACCTGATCGCCCAGGACACCGCGGTGCGCCGCGTCTACCACAACCCGGACTTCCAGCGCTTCATCGCCGCGGCGATGGACGAGCCGGAGCTCCACGAGTACGCCGACCCGCTCGCGGGGCTGGTGATCAACGTGCTGCGCGACGGCTGCCAGCACCCGTGGCACTACGACACCAACGAATTCATTGTCACGATGATGACCCAGCGGCCGGAGCAAGGCGGCGACTTCGAGTACTGCCCGCAGATCCGCAACCCAGAGGACGAGAACTTCGAGGGGGTGCAGCGGGTGCTCGAAGGCGATCGCAGCCCGATCAAGACCCTGTCGCTGGAGCCCGGCGACCTGCAGATCTTCTACGGCCGCTACTCGCTGCACCGCGTCGCCCGCGTGCACGGCGACGTCGAGCGGCACACGGTGATCTTCGGCTATGCCCGCGAGCCCGGGTTCATCGGCCGCGCCGAGCGCGCCAAGCGCATCTTCGGGCGCATGGCCCCCATCCACGAGCGCCAGCTCGAGGAGGGCCTGGAGCGCAGCGACAAGCTCGCGGACTGATCAGGAGGCCATCGTGGACGACATGACCCACCCGCACGTCGATCTGCCCGACACCGGTCGGCCGCTCACCCCGTCCGGCCCGGTGGGCAACTACGACAGCGTGCCCATGAGCTTCGAGCCCCGCGCCCTGCGCGCCGGGCGCCTGCGCCGGCTGCGCGAGATGATGGCGGAGAAGGGCTACGCCGCCGTGGTGCTCTTCGACCCGTACAACCAACGCTACGCCACCGGCTCGCGCAACATGTTCGGCTACTTTCTGCGCAACTCCACGCGTTACATCTACGTGCCTCAGGAAGGCCCGGTGATCCTGTTCGAGTACCCGGGCAGTGCCCACGTCTCCACCTGGCTGGAGACCATCGACGAGTCGCGCACCTCCAAGGTCGTGTGGTCGGCGGTGAACCAGCGCGACAACCTCAGCGCCGACCCCTTCGCCCGCGAGATCGCCGACCTGGTGCGCGCCCACGGCCGCGGCAACGTCCGGGTCGGGCTGGACCGCTGCTCTCACCTGCTCGCCCTCAACCTCGAGGCCCAGGGTCTCGAGGTGGCCGACTGCATGCAGGACACCCTGCACTGCCGGCGGCTGAAGACCCGTGAGGAGATCGCCTGCCTGGCCCAGTCGATGGCCGCGAGCGAGGCCGCCGTGGCATCGGTGGAACGCGGCATCCACCCCGGCGTCACCGAGACCGACCTGTTCGCCACCATGTACGGCGAGGTGATCCGCGGCGGCGGCGAGTTCATCGAGACCCGGCTGCTCTCCTCCGGGCCGCGGACCAACCCATGGTTCAACGAGGCCAGCGACCGCGTGATCCGCCCCGGAGAGCTGGTGGCCCTGGACACCGACACCATCGGCTGCAACGGTTACTACTCGGACTTCTCGCGGACCTTCCACGTCGGCCCCGGCCGCCCCTCCGGCTATCAGCAGAGCCTCTACCAGATGGCCTGGGAGCAGGTGCACCACAACATCGACATCCTCCAGCCGGGGATGAGCTACCGCGAGATCGCCGAGCGCGCCTGGCGCATCCCCGAGCGCTTCCTCGACCGGCGCTACCCGTCGATCATCCACGGCGTCGGCATGCACGGCGAGACGCCGCTGGTGGCCCACTCCGTGGACTTCGACCGCTTCACCGGCGACGGGGTGCTCGAGCCGGGCATGGTCGTGAGCGTGGAGAGCTACATCGGCGAGGTGGACGGCCCGGAGGGCGTCAAGCTCGAGGAGGAAGTGCTGATCACCGACACCGGCGTCGAGATGATCTCCAAGTACCCCTTCGACGAGGCCCTGCTCGGCCGCCACGTCTGAACCGCCCACGCGCGGATGGCATACTGGGGGCTGCGGGCCCCGATCCGGCCGTGGCACGGCGGATCGGGGCGCTCCCTCGCCGAGACAGGCCGGAACCCACCATGAACGCGACCGACACGGAGACCGCCGAACCGCAGGACGCGGGCGCACCGGCCCCGCGCCAGATGGGCTTTCTGCTGCTGCCGCAGTTCTCGATGATCTCACTCGCCGCAGCGATCGACCCGTTGCGCATGGCCAACCGCCTCTCCGGGCGGCACCTCTACGAATGGCCGCTGTACTGCCCGGGTGACGCCCCGGTGACGGCGAGCAACGGGATGCTCTTCCGCCCCACGCGGCGATTCGGTGACGGCGAGGGCCTGTCCGCGCTGTTCGTGGTCGCCGGCTACGACGCCGCCGCGGTGGAGAGCCCCGCCATCACCCAGTGGCTGCGCCAGCTCGCCCGTGCCGGCATCACCCTGGGCGCGACCTCCACCGGCACCCTGCTGCTCGCCCGGGCCGGACTGCTGCAGGACCGCCGGTGCACCATCCACTGGGAGAACGCCGACAGCCTGCGCGAGGAATTCCCGCGGCTGCACGTCACCAACGAGCTCTACGAGGCCGACGAGGGCGTGCTCACCTGCTCCGGCGGGGTCGCCGGCCTGGACATGATGCTCGAGCTCATTGCCCGGGACCATGGCGAGGCGCTCGCCAATGCGGTCGCCGAGCAGGCCATCCACCCGAGCATCCGCCCCGCCCACGCCGCCCAGCGCATGTCTCTGGAGGCCAAACACCGGATCCGCCATCCGCGGCTGCTGCGCGCCGTGGAGATCATGCGCGCCCACCTGGACGAGCAGCTCCCCGCCCGGGAAATCGCCGAAAGCGCGGGCATCTCACCGCGCCAGCTCGAGCGGCTGTTCCGCCGCCACTTCGACCGGACGCCGCGGCAGTTCTACCTGGAGCTGCGCCTCGACCGGGCCCACGACCTGCTACGCCAGTCGACGCTGAGCATCCTCGAGATCGCCTCCGCCTGCGGGTTCTCGTCCTCGTCCCACTTCGCGCGCTGCTACCGCCGGCGCTTCGGACGCTCCCCCGGCGCCACCCGGAGCGGACGCGGGGACGGCGCCGTCGCCCGCTGACCGCCTCAGGTCATGCCGAGGGACACGTACACCGCGTAGCCGGCAAGCAGCAACGCCCCTTCCCAGCGGGCGAGCCCGAGCCGGGTGGCGAGAAAGGCGACCACCGCCACGGCAGCGGCGATCATCACCCACTGGTCCACCGCAAGGATCCGGGGTGCCGCCGACAGCGGATGGATCAGCGCGGTAACGCCCAGGATCCCCAGCAGGTTGAACAGGTTGCTGCCGAGGATATTGCCCACGGCCACATCCGCCTGTCCGCGGAGCGTGGCGAGCAGGGAGACGGCGAACTCCGGCAGCGAGGTCCCCACCGCCACGACCGTCAGGCCGATTACCGCCTCGGGGACGTCGAGCGCCCGGGCCAACGCGATCGCCGAGATCACCAGCAGCCGCGCCCCGCCCACGAGCAGCGCAAGCCCGCCGATCAGGGCAACGAGCGCCCGCCCCCGTCCTCCACGCAGCGCCGGAACCGACGCGGCCTCGTCACGGTGCACCGCCGCCGAGGCGGCACCGTGGTAGGTCTCGGCCACGTAGGCCCAGGCCAGGTAACCCAGGAGCGCCAGGACCAGCACGGCACCGTCACCCCGCCCGATACCACCACCGAGCAACAGTACCGGCAACGCGAGGCTCGCGGCGAGCATGCCAACGCCGTCGCGCCACAGGGCGCGGCGGGACGTCGCGAGTGGCGCGAGTAGCGCGCATATGCCGAGGATCAGCAGGACGTTGGCGATGTTGCTGCCCACCACGTTGGCGAGCGCGATGTCGGGGCGGGCCTGGAGGGCGGCATCCAGGGAGACGGTGAACTCGGGCGCGGAGGTTCCGAAGCCGACGATCACCAGCCCGGCGAGCAACGGCGAAACCCCGGTGCGGCGGGCCAGCGCGAGCGCGCCACGCACGACGAACTCGCCGCCCAGTGCCAGCAGCACGATCCCCCCGATGATCCCCAGCAGCGCAGTCATGCCCCCGGCCCCGTGGCAGCGATCGCCCCCCGGATTACCGCAGAAGCCGTGGCCGCGGGCAAGTACGGACACTCAGCGCGAAGAGGTATCGGGACCCCCGCCGCGTTCGAACTGCGCGGCATAGCAGACCGGCGAGGCGGGCTCGTCCGGCGCGTACCAGGCCGCGAACTCCTCGGCGAGCACCTCCGCAAGCGCGACCGCCTGGTTGTGCTCCCGGTCACGGGCCGAGAACACGAGCGTGGTCCGACCGGCCGCACAGCGCTCCACCAGGGCCCGCAACGCCTCCGGCGCGTTCCCGAGCTCTGCACGGTAGCGCTCGCGAAAGCCGGGCCAGCGCTCGGGATCGTGGCCGAACCAGCGCCGCAGGTCCGTGGAGGGGGCAAGATCGCGCGCCCACTCGTCCAGCGCGAGATCGGCCCGGCGTATCCCGCGAGGCCAGACCCGGTCGACGAGCACCCGGTAGCCGTCGTCGTCGGCCACCGGGTCATGGGCACGCTTGAGGCGTATGTCCGGTGCCGTCACCGCGGACCCAGGGCAAGGAAAAAGACGACCAGCACCGTGTTCAGCGCCCAGGCGGCGGTGAGCAGCCGGGCCATGTCGCCCCAGCGGGCGTTGTGCACGTTATCCGCACTGGCCCACACGGCGGCGATGATCCAGCCCGTGTAGACCAGCAGTACGGCGTAGGCGACGGCGAGGGCCCCGCCCGGCGCGCCACCGGTAAGCATCAGCAGGGTGATGGCCCAGAGCACGTTGCTCGGGATCACCCCGTAGAGCCAGAACACGCGCCACAGCGGCGAGTGTCCGGGGAACAGGCGAGTGGCGGTAAGGCGCATGGGTTCTCCCTCCCGGCAGACATCCGTTATATTCCAGTATCTGAAATATAGTTTACCACCGGACCATCCACAACCGGCTGTTCAGCCGGACAGCCCCAGCAGGACAGGTCCATAGACCACCAGCAGCAGGACCCCGAGCAGCACCGCCAGGTACGGCACCACCGCCCGCGCGATGCGCTCCAGCGGCTGGTCCGTGATCGAGGACGCCACGTACAGATTGATCGCCACCGGTGGCGTGATCATCCCGATGCCCAGCCCCATGACCATGATCACCCCGAAGTGGATGAGATCGACGTTCATCGCCTTGACCAGCGGCAGCAATACCGGTGTGAGGATGATCAGCGCGCTCGCGGTCTCCACGAACACGCCGGTGACCAGGATCACCGCCGTGATCAGCAGCAGGATCACCATCGGCTCGGAGGAGATTCCGAGTACCCACTGCGCCACCTGCGTGGGGATATTCCAGTTCGCAAGCGTCCAGCTCAGCACCGCCGAGGTGGCGATCACGAACATGATCACCCCGGTGGTGAGCACGGAGCGGATCATCAGCGCGTATATCTCGCGCAACGTGAGGTCGCGGTAGACGAACAGCGAGACCAGCAGCGCATAGTTCACCGCCACCACCGCCGCCTCGCTGGGGGTGAACACACCGGAGAAGATCCCGCCGAGGATGATTACCGGGGTAAGCAGCCCCCAGAAGGCGTCGCGGAAGGTGCGCAGTATATTGCCGAGCGACAGCGCACTGCCCCGCGGATAGTTGCGGTCGTAGGCCTGGGCCAGCGCTATCGCCATGAGACCGAGCCCCATGATGATGCCGGGGATGAAACCGTTGAGGAACAGCCGCGCCACCGACTGGTCGGCGAGCACCGCGTAGATGATCATCGGCACCGACGGCGGGATCACCACGCCTATGGTGCCGCTCGCGGCGATCAGGCTCGCCGCCGGGGCCTCCTCGTAGCCCTTGCGCTTGAGCTCGGGGATTAGTGTCGAGCCCACGGCCGCGGTGGTCGCCGCGCCCGAACCGGAGATCGCGGCGAAGAACATCCCCGCGAGCACCGAGACGATTGACAGCCCGCCCTTCACGAAGCCGAACAGGGCATCGGCGAAATCGACCAACTTGCGGCTGACCATGCCCGAGGCCATGAGATCGCCGGCGAGGATGAAGAACGGCACCGCGATCAGCGCGAAGGAATCGGTGCCCGCGAACATCCGCTGCACCACGACCATCAGCGGGACGCCGTCCGCGGTCAGCGCCACAATCGCGCCCAGACCGATGGCCACCGCCACCGGCACACCGAGCACCAACAGCCCGAAGAACGCAACGAACAGCAACGCCCCCATCAGTCCTCCGCCCCCACCGCATCATCACCGGCCTCGTCCCGGCCGAACAGCACCTCGAGGAGGTCCACGGCCGCGTACAGACCCATTACCGCCGCCGACCCGGGGATCACGGCATAGACCCACGGCATCGGGATACGCAGGGAAGCAGAGACCTGGAAGCTCTGGAGGTCCATATAGCGCCAGCCCGCCACGATCACCACCGCGAAGAACGCCACCGACGCGGCGTGGGCCAGCACCCGGGCGAACCGCCCGAGCGGCCTCGGCAGCCGATCCACGAGCACCGTCACCGCGATGTGGCGACCCCGCTGGTAGGCCAGCGTAGCCCCCAGGAACGTGGTCCACACGAGCAGGTAGCGGGCCAGCTCCTCCGACCAGCTGATGGCGTCGAAGGCGACGCGGAAGACGATCTGGAGCGTGGTGACCACGATCATGCCAGCCAGTGCCAGGAAGGCGGCCGGACGGATCACGGCGTCCAGGCCGCGTTCGACGGCCTGCAGAAGGGACAGCATGGACCTCTCCACGGCGGGCCGGGCGCACGGCCCGGCCCGTCCGGCAACGCGGTGGGCTTACTGGAGCTGCTCGCGGATGCGATCGAGATACGAGCCGAAGCGCTCACCGTACTTCTCGTAGACCGGCTGCACGGCCTTCTGGAAGGCGGCGACGTCCGGATCCATGACGATCTTCATGCCGTTATCGCGTAGCGTCTGCAGCTGCTCGGCCTGCATCTGGGCGTTCATCTTCCGCTCGTACTCGGCGGCGTCCTGGGCGGAGCGCTGGAGGATGTCCTGGGCCTCGGCCGGCAGACGGTTCCAGACATTCAGGCTCATCACGAACAGCGCCGGCGCATAGGTGTGGCGGGTCATCGACATGTACTTCTGGGTCTCGTAGAGCTTGAACGACTCGACCACGTTGACCGGGTTTTCCTGGCCGTCGATGGTGCCCTGCTGCATCGCCGTCAGTGCCTCCGTCCACGCCATGGGCACGGCATTGGCGCCGAGCGCGCGGAAGGTGTCGATGTAGACCGGGTTTTCCATGACCCGGATCTTGAGCCCCTCGACATCCTCGGGCGTGTGCACCGGATGCACGCTGTTGGTCAGGTTGCGGAAGCCGCGCTCGGCATAGGCGAGGCCCTTGAGGTTGACGCGCTGGAGCTCGTCGAGCAGGTCCTGGCCGACCGGGCCGTCCAGCACCTCGTAGGCCGCCTCGCGGGAGGGGAAGAGGAACGGCAGCTCGAAGACCGCGATCTCCTCGACGAAGTTGGCCACCGGGCCGTTGGTGATCACGCCCATGTCCACGGTGCCCATCTGCATCCCCTCGAGCAGCGTGCGCTCGTCGCCGAGCTGGGCGTTGGGATAGATCTCGATGTTCACCGCCCCATCCGTGCGCTCATCGACCAGCTTCGCGAACCGCTTCGCGGCGATATGGAAGCCATCCTCCTTGTTGACCACGTGAGCAAGCTTCAGGGTCACCGGATCCATGTCCGCGAGCCCGTCCTGGGCATGGGCGGTGCCGGCCACCAGGCCGGCTGTCAGGATCGCGGTGGAAAACAGCTGTTTGATCGACGGGATCATGTGCCCTCCCGGGGATTGTTTCGACTAATGATTATTGGGAAGCAAATTACATTAGGGGAGCCATCCCACGCGGTCAATTCGCCCGCGCGATGACGACAGAACGCCCGGACCACGCCACGAACCGGGCACGGCCGGACACTGCCCTACTCGACGACCGACGTCTTGGCGAAATACCAGTCGGTGACGGCGTAATCGTCGTTGGCGAGGCGCTCCGCGGCCGCACCGGCGGTACGCGGCGGCGGCACGATCACCGACTCCCCGGGCTGCCAGCCCGCCGGCGTGGCAACGCCGTGGCCGTCGGAAGTCCGCAGCGCCTGGAGCAGGCGCAGGATCTCTTCGATGGAACGACCGTTGCGCATCGGGTAGTAGTGCATGGAGCGCAGCACACCATCCGGGTCGATGATGAACGTCGCCCGCACGGCCGACCGGTCCGACGCCCCGTGGTGGATCATGCCGTAGGCACGCGCCACCTCCATCTTCGCGTCCGCGATGAGGGGGAAGCGCACCTCCACCCCGAACTTCTCCTGAATGGACTGCATCCAGGCGATATGCGCGAACTCGCTGTCCACCGACAGCCCCAGCAGGTCCGCACCGAGGGCGTCGAAACGATCCTGTGCCCGGGCGAACGCCAGGAACTCGCTGGTGCATACCGGTGTGAAATCCGCCGGGTGCGAGAACAGCACGAGCCAGCGCCCCCGGTAATCGGCCAGCGAGAGCTCGCCGGCCGTCGTGTCCACACGGAAATCCGGTGCCGGCTCATTGAGCCGGGGCTGGACACCCTCCTTGGGCCGGGATTGTTCCTCCACCATGACCTGACCTCTCCATCGAAACGGCGGTTATATTACTTCTCTACCGAACAACGACTCATGTGCCGCCGGCGGCGAGCCCCTGCCGTCCGATCGAATCGGATCCGGTCGCCCGCGCCACATTGCCCCTCGTCATTTAATTATCGGATGATCGGCCCCCGGTGCAATCCCCGAATCGGCCCGGCCCGAATTCCGCACCGAGCTCATCGAGCCACTCGAGCAGCGACTCGGCCGTGATGATGCCCCGACGCAGGGCCAGGTACTGGAGCCGGTACCGCCTCGGCAGAGACGACGCGCGCTGAAAATAGGCCGTCTCGATTCCGCGATA
This sequence comes from Arhodomonas sp. KWT2, assembly GCF_041949875.1. NCBI lineage: Bacteria > Pseudomonadati > Pseudomonadota > Gammaproteobacteria > Chromatiales > Ectothiorhodospiraceae > Arhodomonas > Arhodomonas sp. KWT2. The sequence continues at coordinate 7,731 of NZ_JBHFPQ010000033.1, read as the reverse complement.
CGCGGCCAGACGGTCCTGCCAGTACGCCCGCCGCTGCTCGACCTGCACGCGCATGGCCGCGTCGTCGAGCAGCTCGCCGGCGAAGAGCTTTACCAGGAAGGGGTCCCTTACCGTGGGCGGAGCATGGGGCTCGGCGAGCCATTCCCGCAGCGCGGCCTCGCCGGCCGGGGTGACCCGGTAACGCTTGGCATCGGGGCGGTCGTCATGGGGCAGCGGCTCCATGGCCAGGTGCCCGGCCTCGTGGAGCCGTGCCAGCTCCCGGTAGATCTGCTGATGGCTCGCCGGCCACACATGCCCGAGCCGCTCGCGGAAGGTACGCGTCAGCTCGTAACCCGTCGCCGGGCATTCCTGCAGCGCGGTCAGCAGGGCGAAGCGCAGTGCCATTCGTCGTTCTCTATATGCATCCGGTTGCACGCAATCCCGCCGGGCGCCACTATTATGCAATAAGTTGCACACAGGCTGCCACATGCACCTCCAGCCACTGCTCCACGCCTCCGTCGTGATCCAGGTACACGTCGCCGCCGCCGTGCTCGCGCTGGCGCTGGGTATCATCCAGTTCGGGCTGCGCCGCGGCGGTACGCTTCACCGCCGTGTCGGCCGGAGCTGGGTCGCGCTCATGGCCCTCACGGCGGTCAGCTCGCTGTTCATCCACGAGCTGCGGGTCTGGGGGGACTGGAGCCCGATCCACGTCCTTTCGCTGGTCACCCTGGCGACCCTCGTTCACGCGGTACGGGCCGTGCGCGCCGGGCATGTCCGGGCACACCGTGCGGGGATGATCTCGCTGTTCGTCTTCGCGCTGATCGGGGCCGGCGCATTCACCCTGGTCCCCGGGCGGTTGCTTCACACCGTGTTCATTGCCGGCTGAGCGGCCGGTCAGTCCCCGAGGCCGGCCCCGGGCGCGGTGAGATCCAGCCGCTCCCCGTAGCGCATGGCACGGGCGTGCGTCGCGCCGTCGCCCTGCAACCGGGCGGCGAGGGCATCCTGTGCCGCCGGCTCGCCGTGGACGATCGCCACCGGTGGTCTGCCCCCGAAGCCGTCGTACCAGCCGGCGAGCCCGTCCTGGTCGGCATGGGCGGAGAGGCCGCCCACGGTATGCACCGTCGCCTGCACGCGCACCGTTTCGCCCCAGAGACGGATGTGGCTCGCCCCGTCCACCATTGCCCGGCCCAGAGTGCCCGCCGCCTGGAAGCCGGTAATCACGACGTGGGCCTCGCGCCGCCAGATGTTGTGCTTGAGGTGATGCTTGATCCGCCCGCCGGTGCACATGCCGCTGCCGGCGACGATCACCGCGCCGCTGCGGATCCGGTTGATGCCCATCGAGGCCTCGGTGGACTCCGACAGGCGCAGGTTCGGGAGGTCGAAGAGCTCGCCGTGGGCCCGTTCAAAGGCGGCGGCACGCTCGTCGTAGAGGGCCGTGTGACGGGCGTACACGCGTGTCGCCTTGATCGCCATGGGGCTGTCGAGGAAGATCTGCCAGTCGTCGAGCCCCCAGTCCTGGTAATAGCGTTTGAACATGTAGAGCAGCATCTGGGTGCGGTCCACGGCGAAGGTGGGCACAAGCACGTTGCCGCCGGCCTGACGCGCCTCGCGGAAGATCCCGCCGAGCTCCGCCCAGGTCTCCTCCCAGCCGCGGTGCCGGCGATCACCGTAGGTACTCTCCATTACGACCAGGTCCGCCCGGTCGACGACCTCCGGGTCGCGCAGGATAGGTGTGCCCTTGTGGCCCAGATCACCGCTGAAGACGACCCGCCGCCTCGTCCCCGTCTCCTCGAGGTCGAGCACCGCGAGCGCGGAGCCCAGGATGTGGCCGGCGTCACGCAGGGTCAGCCGCACGCCGGGCACCACCTCCCGCTCCTGGCCGTAATCCAGGCCGTGGAAGCGGTGGGTGGACAGCCGCGCCTCATCGCGGGTGTATAGCGGCTCCACCGGGCGCAGGCCCTTGCGCTCGCGCTTGCGGTTCTCCCACTGGGCCTCCTTCTCGTTGAGGTAGCCCGCGTCCTCGAGCATGATCCGGCACAGGTCCACGGTCGCCCGATGGGTGAAGATCCGCCCGCGGAACCCGCGCTTGATCAGCAGCGGCAGGCGCCCGGAGTGATCGAGGTGGGCATGGGTGAGCACCACCGCGTCGATGGACGAGGCCTCGAAGGGGAATGGATCCCGATTGTGCCGCTCGTGCCGGTGGCTGCCCTGGATCAGGCCACAGTCCACCAGCACCCGCCGGCGGCCGACTTCCAGCAGGAAGCACGAGCCGGTGACCTCCCGCGTCGCCCCGTAGAAGCCCAGTTCCATTGGCACTGCTCCCGTCTCTGTCCCGCTATTCCGGGCGGGGTCCGCCCATCGCCTGGGTGAGGTCATCGCCCCGCGGCAGCCCCTGGACGTGATGCACCTCGCCCGCCTCATTGCGGTAGACCACCGTGGGCGTTCCCCGGTACCCGAGCTCCTGCATCAGTGCGCCGTTGGCCTGCACCCCCTTGCGCGCCGCCTCCGGGATGTCGTCCCGCGGCGTGACACCGCCCTGCTCGTAGTTGCGCTCGTGGGCCTGCAGCGCCTTCGACGGGTTGCCCGATGCGAGCAGCGTCGCCGCCTTCGGACCGCTGCTCGGGCGGATCACGCCGACCATGATATGGCGGAGCTGGACCTTGCCCGCCTCCACCCAGGGCCGGCTCATCTGCCAGAAGCGGTGACAGTACGGGCAGTTGGGATCGGTGAAGACATACACCACCCGGCCCGCATCCTCTGCCCCGTCGGCGATCCAGCGGCTGTCGGCGAGCTGATCCCAGATCTTGGGGTCGAGGGGCGCCCGCGAGGCCTGGTCGAGCACCGGCTGGCTGAGGTTGTTACCGTCGGCATCGAGCAGCGTCCCGATCACCGCGTGCTCTTTGTCCGGGGTGACATAGACGGTGACGGTCTGGCCACGCGCGGAGATCACGTAGCCGGTCAGCCCGCCCGGGGCCTCGAACGGCTCCCCGATTTCGACACCCTGCGCCTCGAGGGACTGCAGCGGTGCCGGCAGATCCGCGGCATGAACGCCCGAAAGCCCCAGGATCAGCCCCGCCGGGACCAGCGCGGCGCCGGCGATTCGCGTCATCAGGCGCGCAATGGATCGGTGCATGCGTGTGTGCTCCCTAATGGTCTGCATGATACGGCCACGCCCGCGCGTTGCCGTTCCCAGCCGGGATGTTACCCGGGCCGGGCCGCCGGGTCAGCAGCCGCCATTCCCACCGACACCGGGATACCCGCGTCGTTCCTGCACGACCGTCTCGGCTATGCTCCGGGAAAGCGGTCAGCGGCAGCCGCGCCGGATGCCGGAACATGGAGGGACCGCGAAGGGATGTCGTCCACCGCGATCGCAGCACAGCGCGCGCACCAGCGCCGGATCGTGGACCAGCTCGCCGAGCACGGCCCACCCGCCCCGGCGGATGCCGTGATCGAGACCCACCTCTCCTGGGTGATCCTCGCTGGCGACCGGGCGCTGAAGCTCAAAAAGGCCCTGCACTACCCCTGGCTCGATTACGCCAGCCTCGCAGCGCGCCGGCATCAATGCCGGGAGGAGGTACGCCTCAACCGCCGGCTCGCCCCGGCGGTTTATCTCGGCGTGGCCGCGGTCTCCGCCACGGACGGCGGTCACCTGGTGCTGGACGGTGACGGCCCGCCCCTGGCGTACCTGGTGCGTATGCAACGGTTGCCCGAGCGCGACTGCCTCGGGCAGCGCCTGGGCACCGGCGGCGTAACGCCCGCCGAGGTCGATACCCTCGCCGATACCCTGAGCGGTTTCTACGCCGCGCGCACGCCCTTCACGCCGCCGCCCCACGCCTGGCTCGAGGCCATGCGCGGGCACATCGACGCCGACAGCACGGCCCTCGGCGTTTCCCGCTACGGCCTCGACCGGGCGTTGATCCGCCGTGTCGCCCGCGACGTGCATGGCCTTCTCGACGACCGTGCCGACGAGATCGGCGGGCGGCTGCGCGATGGCCGCGTGGTGGAAGGACACGGGGACCTGCGCGCGGAGCACGTGTACTTCACCCCCGGGCCCACGGTGATCGACTGCCTGGAGTTCGACCGCGGCCTCCGGATCGTCGACCCGGCGGACGAGCTCGCCTTCCTGGCACTGGAATGCCACCGGCTGGGCGCCGAGTGGATCGGCCCGCGGCTGCTGCGCCGCTACACGGAGGTCTGCGGCGACGCCCCCGGCGACCGCCTGCTTGCCGCCTACACCGGCCGCCGCGCCCTGCTCTGGGCGAAGCTCGCCGTGTGGCACCTGGACCGGGACCCGGCACGGGACCGGGAGAAATGGCTGGAGCGCGCCGGCACCTACCTGACGCTGGCCCGGGAGCGGATCCTGGGCTAGGTGGGCACGACGCTCAGCCCTGGTCCGCCATCATCGAGACGATGGAATCTCCGGCGTGCAGCCGGCGCACCGCCTCCGCCATGAAGTCGGCGGTATCCACGACGGTCAGGCGTTCCCGCAGCGGCGCGTTGCCCAGCCGGAACGCCGGCACGCTGTCGGTGACGAGCAGCCGCGTCAACGGCGCCCCGGCGAGGGTCCGCGCGGCGTCGCCGGTGAACAGGCCATGACTGGCGACGGCGGTGACCGCCGTTGCCCCAGCGGCATGCGCCGCCGATGCCGCGCGGGCGATGGTGCCGCCGGTGCTGATCAGGTCATCGACGATTACCGCGTTGCATCCGGCGACGTCCCCGACCAGCCGCTCCCCCGAGACCGTACCGCCGCTGCGTTTCTTCTCCATGAACGCCATGCCGGGCGCGGCACCGGTCCGCGCCTCCAGGGTCTCGCGGAAACGCTCGGCGCGTTTGTAACCGCCGGTGTCCGGGGAGACCACGACGAGGCCGTCGCCCGCTCCCCCGCGGAGCAGCTCGCCGGCCAGCAGCGGGCGCGCCTCCAGGTGAATCGCGGGCACCCGGAAGGCGTTCTCGAAGGCCGCCGGGTTGTGCACGTCCAGCGCCACCACGCGCTGCACGCCCATCGCCTCCAGCAGCGCTGCCAGGTAGCGGCTGGTCACCGGGTCCCGGGGCTTGGTACGGCGTTCCTTGCGGGCGTACGCGAGATACGGGATGACCACCGTCAGCCTCGCCGGGTCGGCGTCCCGCAACGCACCCAGAAAGAAGAGCAGGCGCACGAGCTTGTCGTTGACGCCGGCGCCGAGCTCGCCGTGCAGGCCCTGGAGGACATAGACATCGCGGCCGCGCACGCTCTCCAGCGGGCGCGCCTTGTGCTCGCCGTCCTCGAAGTCCCGCTCCTCGTGACGCGCCGGCTCGATGCCCAGACACGCCGCCACCCGGGCCCCGTAGTCGCGCCCCGCGTCGAGGGTGAACAGTGCGATGTCCCGATCCTTCATCGTCCGCCTTCCCTGTCCTGCATGAACCGCGCTGGCCCGCGTCACGGTACCTCCGCCGATGCACCCGCTCAGCGGGACCCGTCGTCCGGCGGGCCTGCGTCCTCGTCGTCCTGCGTACCGCGGGCCTCCGGGTCGTGCGCCCACGGCTCGCAGGGCTGGCGGAACGAGGCGACGCCGGACTCCCGCGCGTCCCGGTCGGCGAGCGCGTCGGAGTCGGTGCCGGTGTCGTCGTCCGACTCGTCCACCGGCCCGCTCCAGTCCTCCGGGGGCTCCCCGAGCTCGATGTCCATCGCCGGCCAGCCGTCGCCGTCCACGGTCTCCAGGTCGCCGTCGTAGTGCTGGATCTCCACGGTGCCATCGGCCTCCACGGCGACGACCACGAACGCCTGGCCCTTATCGTGGTGCCAGTACCACTGCCCCACCACCGGCTCGAGCTCGTTGTCCATCATCGCTCCCTCCCGGACGGGATCGTCCCGCCATTATGGCGGGCACCGCCGCAACATCACCCGTCCCGGCGGTGCCCGCCCGACCGGCGGTCAGGATGTCGATCACGGACCACTCGGATTCGGGATCGGGACACCACCCCCGACCGGGCCGTTCCAGCATGAACGCCATGGTCTCGAGACATGGCAGACCGCGCTTACCACGAACATACTGGTGGAAGGTGGTTGTTGCGGACACCCGGACCCTGATCACACGCAACCGGGGAGCCTGAGGCAATGACGACGGAGGAGAGTGACGGCGCACTGCCGTCGACCATCGAGTCAATCTGCCGGCGACACGGCGGCCGCGAGGGACCATTGCTGGCAATCCTGCACGACGTCCAGGACACGTTCGGCCATATCCCGGACGAGGCCGTCCGCCACATCGCCCGCACACTGAATCTCACCCGTGCCGAGGTCCACGGCGTGGTCCGCTTCTACACCGATTTCCACGCCGAACCGGCCCGGGCGCACCAGCTCAAGGTCTGCCGCGCCGAGGCCTGCCAGGCCGTCGGCGGCCGGGCCGTGTGGGCGGCAGCCCAGGCACTGTCCGCGGTGCCGGACGGGCGGGTCGAGATCGAGCCGGTCTACTGTCTGGGCAATTGCCCCTGCGGACCATCGGCGCAGTGGAACGGGCGCACGCTCGGGCGGATGACTCCGGAGCGCGTGCACGAGCTGGTCGCCGCCGCCGAAGGGGGGAGGCCGTCATGAGTGTATACGTCCCCCGCGACAGCACCGCAGTGTCCATTGGCGCGGACGAGGTCGCCGCCGCGATCGCCGCTGCCGATCCGGCCCTCTCGCCGCTGCGCACCGGCTCCCGCGGCCTCTACGCCCTGGAGCCGCTGGTGGAGGTCGACCACGAGGGCCGGCGTATCGGTTTCGGACCGGTCACCGCGGCGGATATGCCCGGCCTCGTCGAGGCACTCCGCCACCCCGGTGCCGGGCACCCGCTGCGCATAGGCGATATCGACGCCCTGATCGCGGACCAGGGCCAGAACCGCTTCACCTGCCGCCGCCTCGGCCGTGTCGTGCCCGACGACTGGGACGACTTCGTCGCCCACGGGGGCACCCGCGGCCTGCGCCGTGCCCTGGATATGGGCCGGCAGTCGATCGTCGATGCCGTCACAGCCTCCGGCCTGCGCGGGCGCGGTGGCGCGGGTTTCCCCACCGGCCGCAAGTGGCAGACCGTGCTCGACGCCGACGGCGCGGGCAAGGTCATCGTCTGCAACGCGGACGAGGGCGACAGCGGCACCTTCGCCGACCGCATGCTCATGGAGGGCGACCCTCTCGCCCTCATCGAGGGCATGGCCATCGCCGGAATTGCCGTCGGCGCCGCTCACGGCTACATCTACCTGCGTTCCGAATACCCCGCGGCACGGGCATCGCTGCTTACCGCCCTGGACATCGCCCGGCACAACGGCCTTCTCGGCCCGGACGTCCTTGGTTCCGGACACACCTTCGACATCGAGCTGCGCATGGGTGCCGGGGCCTACATCTGCGGCGAGGAGACCTCGCTGCTGGAGAGCCTGGAGGGCCATCGCGGCGAGGTCCGTTTCAAGCCACCGCTGCCGGCGATCCGCGGATTCATGGGCCGGCCCACGGTGGTGAACAACGTCATCACCCTGGCCACCGTGCCGGCGATCCTCGCCGATGGCGCCGAGGCCTACGCCGCCCTCGGCCACGGCAAGTCCCGCGGCACCCTCACCGTGCAGCTGTGCGGCAACGTCCGCCGCCCCGGGCTCTACGAGGTGCCCTTCGGGGTGTCGCTGGCCCACGTCATCGACGAGCTCGGCGGCGGCACTGCCTCCGGGCGGCCGGTGCGCGCGGTGCAGGCCGGCGGCCCGCTGGGGGCCTACCTGCCGGCCCCGGCGCTGGACGTGCCGCTGGATTACGAG
>NZ_JBHFPQ010000010.1:0-4913 GCF_041949875.1 Arhodomonas sp. KWT2 | reverse complement strand
GTGACCTTTCCCCTGCCGGTTTCCAGGATCTGTGCCGTGAGGGCGTCCCAGTCGTAGCTGCGGGGTCCACCGAATCGGGGCGTGTAGAACACGTGCACCTGTCGGGTGCGGCGGTTGAAGCGGATGGGGGCGTGGCGGTAGGTGAACCAGTCGTTCTTCAATGGGAGGTTAAGGATGAAAATATCCATTGCCCCCCCTAGGATCACGATGACCCCGATTGGGAAAATTAGGGACAGCCTCTCAGGATCGGAAAAAAAATAGAAAATCAATAAAAAAAAGGCATATACCATAAAAATATTGATCCCGACTAGGGGTATCCCCATACCTGCTGTAAAAAATCCCCTCAAAAAACGTTCCTTAGTATGCGAAGTTTCGAGGTAGAGGTCGTTTTGCCGGTATGTGGAAATGGCGTCGTACACCTCGTCGGTCGCCCGCTCCCCGTGGGGCAGGGTACGCCGCAGACTGTAGTCCAGTCTCAGGGGCTGCCTGAACCAGTCGGTGCCCCGGTCCCGGTCGCGATAGTCCAGGTCGTATTCGTTAATCATGGCGCTGCCTGATGTAGCCGAGGTCCTCGAGCTCGTCCAGGGCCGCCTGGAGGTCCTCGAACCGGGGGGCGTCCCCCGTCCCGAACACGCACCGGCGGAGCCACTTCTCCAGGCCGTCAGGCGCGAGGGACCAGGTCAGCACCCCCACGCCCAGCAGGACCCATCCGAGATATGAGCTCACCGCCGCCCACCCGCCCCGCGAGATGAGGAATCGGCCGATCATCGCCGTGCTTCCAGAGGATGTGCTGACGGTTTGAGCCGAAGCCCAAAGCGATGTGATTCCGAAGACCGTGGATAGTGCGGCGGTGGAAAGATACAGCGCCGCCATTGTTCCTTCGTTTTCGTCCTTGGCCCGTATACCCTCGACGAATGCCCAGTACCCGCCGATCCAGGACGCCACCGCGGCACCGATACCAACGAGCCAGGTCAGGGTATTGAAAAGCGGGCTTCCTGGCGTGGCCGTCTTGAACAGGATGTCCCGTGCCACGCTCGCGAGCGCGCTGGTCAATGCCCCGCCGGTGGCGACCAGGGCGCTGACGCGCTCGGCGGAGACCGCGTCGTCCTCGTCGTCATCGCCAAGGGTCGTGATCACCGCCCAGGCGTTGATCAGCTCCAGGCCCAGCGCGAACAGCCCGCCCCAGGTATCCGGCGTCAGGGTACGGTTCAGCCGTGCACGCAGCCGTCTCAGGGCCGCCTCCCGGTCCAGTTCGAGGAGAGCCGGCCCCGGTGGATGGGCATCGTCGGGGATCATGGCCCAGAGCATCCCTCTGACCGAGTCGTTTCGCGGCGGCTCGACGGGGTGTTGGGGTACGAGCCCCTGCCTGTTGCCGCGCATGGCCTGAATGGCGACCTCCTCGCGCCAGAGGCTGTCTTCGTAGACCTCGGCGAGCTGTCCGGCATCGGCGGGGAAGAAATGCAGTGCGGTGCGGATGCGGTATCGTGCCCAGCCCACGGCCTGCCACAGCCGCGCGAGCCGGTCGTTGGCGATGTGGGTCGCTTCCACGGCACCCAGCCGGCTCGCCATGATCCCGACGACGTCGGCGATGAGGTTCTCCAGGGGGGTGCGGTTGGCCGGTGTCTTCTCGAGCAGGCCACTGAGGGGGCCATAGATCTGGCTGCCCCACTGCGCCGCACCACTGACGTACGCCTCAATGCGTTCGAGCAGCGACTGCTGGTTGAGGAACAGGGCGCGCCAGATAAAGGACCCGGGGTCGTGCAGCGGCCGATCGAGTATCCCGGAGAGGACTTCCCTGCCCTCGCCAGTGGCACTGGTGCCGGTGAACGCCGCCGCGACCGCGGCCTCGTAGGCCTCGCCGTCACCGCTGAGCGTGGTGTCGTAGGTCATCAGGGCGGCGGTGAAGTCGCCGCCGGAGAGCCATTGCGCGTGGTCCCGGGCGCGCACGGTGACTGCTTCGCGCAGCGGCTTGCAGTGTTTCTCGTACTGCGCCTCGAATGCCTGGCGGGCGGCCTCGTCGTAGCATTCGAGGTAATCCGCCCAACTGAGTTCGACAGTGCGCTCGTGGTAGGCCTCGGCATTGTCGGGCCGCTGCGCGCGGCGCTCGGCGAGCTCGGCCCGGGCCCGGGCGAGGCGTTCGCGCTGCCAGGCGGGCATGCGGTCCAGGAGTGCCGCCTGCTCCGCCGCCGGCCGCGCCTCGAAGTCCCGGGCGGCACGCAGATTGAGGTCTACCGGCGGCGCATTGCGGATTCGCTCGACGTTGGCGTCGGCACGCCGGCCGGCCCGCTCCGCCTTGATCCGGCGGAATCCGGTGATGAGCTCGGAAGTGGCCTTCTTCTCGAAGACCGCCTCGCTGTGTGTGTAGGCCTGGAGGCGCTCGGCGGCGTTGTTGCGGAACTGGTTGAGCGCGGTGGTGATGCCGATGGGGTCCTCGATCGCCAGGAGCGCCCCCTTGTCGATGAATTCGGGCGTATCGCGCACGGTCCAGTTCATGCGCTCGCGCAGCTGTCCGGCATCGTGGAATGCCCGGGCGGTGACGCCCGGGCCGGGGAAGCAGTCCCCCTGAGACTGCGTCCCGCCATCGGTGGCGGCGAACTCGGGGACGCACGTGGCGATGTCGTCGGGGGACGTCGCGGATATGCCGTGCTGTCGTGCCAGCCATCTGCCCACGTCGAACGCCTGCATGCACCGGTCACGCAGGTTGTCCCGGTTGGCAGCCATGGTCTCGAGCGTCGCCGCGCTCCAGAGATGATCGGAATAGGCGAGGTAGACCCACCCGGCCTCGCGTGCCTCGGGAATGGTGATGAACAGCGAGGAGTAGTTCCGTGCCGTGACGTTGCAGGGCGTGGTGACGTGGGCGTTCTCGGCGGCCGTCGGTGCCCGGCCCAGTGGCGGGAATTCGCACAGCCGGGCGTCGCTGGTGATCATCCACGCCTGCCAGCGTTCCCGGGTCGCGTCGAAGAGATACAGGTAGCCTTCGCGGAGCAGCCGCAGCCCGTACCGGCTCTGCTCGAGAGGGGGGAAGTGGGTGGCCGCGTGCACGAGCATGGGTTGAGGTAGCTCCAGCCCCTCGCCCCCGTCGGGCGGGTCCACGACGGCGTAACGCACGGGCAGGATGGGTAGCCCGACCCGCTCGCAGAAGGGGCACTCGTATGTGCGCGTGCCCGCCGCCGTGTACCGATCCACCATATCCACTACGTCGCCCGGGTCGATGAATGCCGTCATGTCCGCGCTCCCCTGCTCTCTTCGGCGATCCGTCGCCAGTCGTGCGTGCCCCACGTCCGTGTCAGCGCCCGGTAGTCTTCGCCCTGGCGGCAACGCGCGAGGACATGGCGCATGACCGGGTGACGGTGGAACGAATCCGTGCTGCCTAGACCGTGCAAGGCGAATGCTATGCGCGAGCCCGGATCGGTGATGCCCTCGCGGTGGGCGACGGCGAGCAGGCGGTCGAGGCGGATGATGGCGTTATCCGTCCATGACGCGATGCCGGTACGCGGCGTGCACACCGCCAGCGTCCGGTTGACCAGGCCGATGCGGTCGATGGCATCCCACTGTTCCGGCGCCAGGGCGCGCTCGCCGGACCGGTGGGCGCCGTCATGGGGGGAGGCGTGACGGATGCAGCCCGTGCGCCCCACGAACAGCCAGTGATCGACGGGGCCCAGTAGCGCTGCCAGCTGGGTGTCGCTACAGAGGCTCAGCAGCCGCTCCATGACCCGCGGATCGTAGTAGCGCAGCAGGGCCGCCCGTCCGGACGGTTTCGTCTGCCGTAGCTGACGGCTCAGGTAGCGGGCGACGCCCTGCACTGCGCCTGCGAAGATCAGCCAGCCGCATACCGGGCGTGGCTCGTCGGGCCGGGGCGGTGACGCACAGTGGGCCTGCAGTCTCGTCCATATCCGCTGGGGCGTGCCCGTGACGGGCTGCAGGCGCAGTCGCTCGGCCGGTGGCTGATCGGTGAATGGATTGACGACGGTCTCGCAGGCCTGCGGGCTGGCGTTCCCCGGACCGGGGTCCGAGGTCGCCGGGTCGATCAGCTCGTACAGTGCCCCGCCTTGCAGCAGTTCGGACAGCTCGTCGTGATCACCGAGGGTATGCGGCTCCGTACCGCTCACCGCATTCATTCCTCCACGCCCCCCTCGCCGCTGGCGGCGGCGGAACGACCCTTCCAGGGACACAGGCCGGGGTCGTCGTCGGGCAATACCGAGGTGGCGGTTTCCTGCTCGACGGGCCCGCCGAAGCGGTGCTGGGCGCCGTTGATGCTCACGCGCCCGGGGGCATGGAGCTCGATGTTGCCGTTGCGGATGCGCACGCGGGCGCCGCCGCAGGTGAGCACGATCTCCTTGGCGCCGGCGAGGTCGATTTTCCGCTGCGAGGCGCGTGCCTCGACGTCCTTTTCGGCGGCGATGCCGATGGCGCCGTTGTGTGCGTGGACATCGACGTTGCCGCGTGCGGCGAAGAGCTTGATGCCGGCGCGCTGGACGAACAGCGAGAGGCGGCGGGTGATGGCGGCGACGAGGCTGCCGCCGGTGGCGATGTTGACGTCCTCGCCGCTGGAGACGCTGAGCGCGCCGCCCTGGGCGAGGTGGGTGGAGGCGGGGGTGGTTGCGGTGATGCCCGCCGGCGAGGCGAGGTGCAGCCAGGGGGCGCGGAGCCCGGGGGTCTCGCCACGCCCGCCGGTCTCGCTGGCGTGGCGGGCGCTGGACTGATCGCCGCCGGCGCTGACCTGCTCGCTGTTGCCGTAGGCGTGCTCGGCGTCCTCGCCGGCGCGCTGGAGATCGGTGTGCGCCTCGAGCGCCTCGGCGCGGTGGGCGGTGGCGCTCCCGGAGAGGCGCTCGGCGAGGCGGTGGGCGCTGGCGAGCTGCTCGCGCGCGGGGGTGAGGTCGAGCTGGTCGCCGCCGGCACCGGGCTGGCCCCAG